>NZ_JAQRFO010000139.1:0-613 GCF_028598775.1 Xenorhabdus aichiensis | reverse complement strand
AACCACTCCATCCCGTCGTGCAATAACGCGTTCTGCTGCGGCTTTATCACCTTGTGATGCCGCCAGCATATCCATTCCATTTTCATGTGCTATCTGATCCCACTGATGATTATCATAGTTATTACGGTAGACGAGTTCTGCACTGTTCGCCGCACTATAAGCCCCTTCCGGTGTATGACTAACCAACACACCAGACAACGCCCCGATAACTTTAACCGTCTGAGCTTTTATTTCATTTCCTGTCAGCACTTCCTGGATTTTATAAAATTGCCGCTCTGTTTCATTCTTGTATGCAGGTTCAAATAACTTGCTTTCCATTGTAATGGCGGCTAATTCAGCCGCCAGAGCGCCCACCGCCGCGCCTTTGGCATCCCCTCCGGCAATTTCTGCACTGATGGCTGCGACCACGGCATGGCTTAACATTTTTCCGGGGTGACCTAAAATTTCTCCGTTATCACCAATCAACTTGGCGCCTTCCGCATTAATCTGGTTACCAACATTACTCAGTAACGCAGTTTGCAGATTGTCCGTAAAACTGCCCCCGTTAATGGCCGTCCCCAGTGTTGAGCTCACGACGGACTGCGCCGCAACACGCTGGGCCACCTGCCCCCAA
>NZ_JAQRFO010000138.1:0-629 GCF_028598775.1 Xenorhabdus aichiensis | reverse complement strand
CCTGATAGCCATAGACAGCCGGAAACGCTGCACAAACTGATGCAGGAAACCGGGGTAACGGTGGTTCACTTTATCCCGCCCATGCTCAGTGCCTTCTGCCAGTCACTACAGGCCTTAAGGCAGCAGTTGGCGGAAACCGTCCGTTATGTTTTCTGTAGTGGGGAGGCGCTGACCGGATCACAGGTCAGCGCGTTTAAGACCATTAATCCGGGCACCAGTGCCTTAATTAACCTTTACGGGCCAACGGAAGCGGCAATTGAAGTCACGTATTTTGATACCGCCGGCGAATTTAATGGCAATGTTCCCATCGGCCGGGCGATTGATAACACCCGCCTGTATGTGCGTGAAGGTGGGGGTAACCTGTCCCCCATCGGTGCGCCGGGGGAACTGTATATCGGGGGCGCTGGTGTGGCTCGCGGGTATTGGAACCGGCCGGAGTTGACCGCGGAGTATTTTGTGGTGAACCCGTTTGCCACGGCAGAAGATCAGGCGCGGGGCTACACCCGCCTGTATAAAACCGGCGATTTGGTGCGTTGGCGGCCGGACGGCAATCTGGAATATCTGGGGCGCAATGATTTTCAGGTCAAGATCCGGGGCTACCGCATTGAGCTGGGAGAAGTCGAAAGCGC
>NZ_JAQRFO010000137.1:0-663 GCF_028598775.1 Xenorhabdus aichiensis | reverse complement strand
GTGGGCAGATGTTGGGGTCGGTGTGGGATTTGAGGGAGGGGGAAGGTTTAGATTCGTGACAGGAAAAAGCCCTCGGAGGGAGGGCTAATCATTTCCTGATATTTTTGCGTAAAAATATGCTGATGGCTCACAATTAAGATTGTATGTTGGAGAATTTAGAAGGCCAATTGATCTTAGATTATCAATCATTTCTTTTTGCTTTCTATCAACTTCCATATTTCTCACGGACAACGCATCAAGCGCTATATTTTGGGTCTTATAGGTGTTTTTCATGGTCAACTCCGCTAATGAAATGTTGAAAATATATTATCCTAGCTGTCTATGTTATCTAAACTGTCGTCTTCTTCGATAATCGGTAAAGAGCTTATAACAACAATCTCTCTTTGAGATTTTATTGAAAATTCAATTATAACATTATGAATTTGTTTTATTTTATTACTAAGTCCTTCCATGTTTGAATAATCTTCAACTTTAAGCTTCAAAATGTCAATAATAGTATTTATTCCTATCGATCTGCTATGTGAGTGCCACCTTTTGTTATCGGATAATATGACAGCTATTTCTTCGGCTCTTTCTTCTTTGTCGGTCAAGGTTACTTCTATGCCAGAAGTTTCTTTGTGAGTCCATTTTTTAAATTTATAGTCTACCAGCCATTTCTTCAAC
>NZ_JAQRFO010000136.1:0-670 GCF_028598775.1 Xenorhabdus aichiensis | reverse complement strand
TTGTTTGCAGATCCCAGTGAAATAAGTGACTAATCCATTGATTATATTTATCTTTTGATTTAATTTGTTGCTCATATACCTCGTTTGAAAATTTGATTTCCTGCGCCGTCTTGTCCTGTTTTTCGGACAGTATCAGGGGTCCAGTGGAAAAATTGACAAAAATGTAAAATTACTGAAATATCAATAAGTTAATTAATTATATTTATCAAAAAGTACACTATTTGGTTATGTTGGAAAAAATCTATCAAAAATGCTGTTCTAAGTTAATTATCAAATAGTTATAGACGTTAAGATAAGCCACTAATATCTCAAACTTATCACATTTGTCAGTTCTTCCACAGGACCCCTAAAAGGACGGATGACTGAACGAAAACCTAGAAATACCCCAGGCTGGGATAAGTTGGTCAGCAAAGACGGATACGATGTCTGAGACGTTTTGGTTTCACTTTCTGCAGTCAGCCGGTCACCGAGGTTTTTTTAACGTTGTAGTTGTTCCGGAGGTGCATCGGCAAATTTTACCAGTGCCCCGATAACCCCAAAATTGAGAAGTTAAAGATGCACTCAACAGCCGTAAAAACCGTTCTAAACTTTCAGGATGTGTTTGGTCTTAAAGCCTCTCACGGGTGTTTTTAACGTACCTAACGGGTATTTTTAGTGACTAAAATCGCCC
>NZ_JAQRFO010000135.1:0-681 GCF_028598775.1 Xenorhabdus aichiensis | reverse complement strand
CATGAATACTGTTCCTCAGCCCAGTCTCTCCAATCAAAACCGCATTCACATTTACCAGCGCTATCCTGAAATTCAGCATCAAGACCGCATGTCGGACAGCAAGGCACTTCAACTGTTATTTTTGTTCCTACCGGCCAGCGCTTAACATCAAACGTGATTTTTTCTGCGGTGTCAGATTCCATATTGCCGTCGCAAGAAATCTCAATAAACGGCTTGTGTTCATCGCTATTTTTTCCTGAATAAATATCAGCTTTGACTTCACCCCATGACGCTATTTTGTACGTAATATCACTAATTCCCATAGCTATGCCTCACTTCACTGCTCACATATTCCTGCAAATATTTCAGTTTTGCCTGGTCGTTGATGATGTCTTCTCGGATATCGAGAACAGTTGATCCAGTTTCTCCAGAGAGTTCGACGGTGGTTGCATCGACCATGCCGCCGGAGGCAACGGTTTCAAGCACGGGGCAGACGGCTTTGATGCGCAGCTTGCGACGACCAGCGGCAACATCAGCCCGAAGAGTATCGATTTCAGTCTTGGCATGGGCGAGTTCCTGAGTGTGTTTGGTATCCAGTTCATGCAGCATTTCAATGTGCGTGTTCTGGTCGTTGATACGGTCAGTCAGTTGCTGGATTTCGGTTGCTTGGCGCCCATTAGCCTTCTTTTGCTTCTCATACTC
>NZ_JAQRFO010000134.1:0-726 GCF_028598775.1 Xenorhabdus aichiensis | reverse complement strand
TCACTCTCTAAACGTAGTTTTCACGCTCAATAAATGTCCCTATCACTTTGTCGTGCATTTCCTCCGATTTGGAATAACCAATCGTTTTTCGATTCAACCTTTTTATGCGGGTACGATGGATGAGATTATTTCTCTCTATGCGCTGGGTAAACGTTTTTCCGGTTAAATGGTCTGCTTCCGGAAGACAATCATAAACAGCATAATCATCCGTACAGTAAAACCGAATTTTAAAGGGAGACAGTAGCGCCCGCAGTTTATTCAGTGTGTTCCTGCTGCGATCCCCAAAAACATGCGCCACAATCCGTTTCATCCTCGGTTCCCAGGCGTACCAGAGCCAGCGCTGGTTTTTCTTATTCCCGACAAATGACCATTGTTCATCCAGTTCGCAGATGAGCTGAATATCACTTCCTTCAAGCGGCAAGGTCGTCACGTTCCGGGGGTTGAGTTTTTTAGGATTTTCATCACGGTGGAGGTGGCGACTTTCAGTGCACGGGCGGTATCACGAATACCGCCGTTATTCATTGCCATATCGACAATCTGCTCTTTCACACCCGGTTTACAGGCTTGGTAGGTATATTCCAACTGAAATACCTTACGACAGGCATAGCAGCGATAACGGGGATACCCTCCGTTTCCTTTTCCATGTCCTTTAACGTCTTCTGATGTGTGACAATAACGACAATGAACATCAACTTTAGCCATGTTTCACCATAAAAAGGCAGGAAG
>NZ_JAQRFO010000133.1:0-751 GCF_028598775.1 Xenorhabdus aichiensis | reverse complement strand
CTGTTATCCCAGCAATTTCCCCGTCGGCTCAGGCTTTGTTTGATGCCATAACGCTGCAATAATCGTCTGAACGCTTTGCTGGTATAGTGGCTGCCTTGATCACTGTGAAACAGGATCCCGTGCGGCCTCCCTCTTGATTCAAATGCCCTTGCTAACGCTTTCTTCGTCAGTTCAGAGTCTGGTGAGAAAGACATCGCCCAACCGATGGGCTTACGCGCAAACAAGTCGAGAACGACTGCCAGATAAGCCCAACGTTTACCGGTCCAGATAGAGGTCACATCCCCACACCAAACCTGATTAGGTTCGGTGACCGCAAACTGGCGGTCAAGATGATTGGGAATATCAACATGCTCTTGCTCCTGTCGTGAATAGCGATGTTTTGGCTGCTGACGGCTGACCAGCCCCAATTCAGCCATTAACTTCCCGGCCAGCCATCGGCCCAATGGTCGGCCTTTGGCGGTGACCATCGTGGCAAGGGTCCGTGCACCGGCTGAACCGTGGCTCTCGTTAAACGCCTCGCGCACCAGACTTTTCAATTTCACCCGTTCAGGAACGGCCTGTTTTCCCCGCTTATGCCAGGCCTGATAACTACTACGATGAATCCCGAACAGTTGGCAAAGGAAAGCCACCGGATAATGCACTCTGAATTGCTCGATTAACGAGAACTGTTCAGGTAGTCCGACATCAAGAGTGCTGACGCTTTTTTTAAGACTTCGTTTTCCATTTCAAGGCGTTGGAGTTTCTTTTTCAG
>NZ_JAQRFO010000132.1:0-753 GCF_028598775.1 Xenorhabdus aichiensis | reverse complement strand
CGGTGTTGTCAGGTTAAGCCTCACGGTTCATTAGTACTGGTTAGCTCAACGTATCGCTACGCTTACACACCCAGCCTATCCACGTCCTCGTCTTGAACGTTCCTTCAGTATCCTCAAGGGACAAGGGAAGACTCATCTCAAGGCAAGTTTCCCGCTTAGATGCTTTCAGCGGTTATCTCTTCCGCACTTAGCTACCGGGCAGTGCCATTGGCATGACAACCCGAACACCAGTGGTGCGTCCACTCCGGTCCTCTCGTACTAGGAGCAGCCCCTTTCAATCTTCCAACGCCCACGGCAGATAGGGACCGAACTGTCTCACGACGTTCTAAACCCAGCTCGCGTACCACTTTAAACGGCGAACAGCCGTACCCTTGGGACCTACTTCAGCCCCAGGATGTGATGAGCCGACATCGAGGTGCCAAACACCGCCGTCGATATGAACTCTTGGGCGGTATCAGCCTGTTATCCCCGGAGTACCTTTTATCCGTTGAGCGATGGCCCTTCCATTCAGAACCACCGGATCACTATGACCTACTTTCGTACCTGCTCGAGCTGTCACTCTCGCAGTCAAGCTAGCTTATGCCATTGCACTAACCTCACGATGTCCGACCGTGATTAGCTAACCTTCGTGCTCCTCCGTTACGCTTTGGGAGGAGACCGCCCCAGTCAAACTACCCACCAGACACTGTCCGCGACCCGGATAACGGGCCTGCGTTAGAACATCAAACATTCAAGGGTGGTATTTCAAGGATG
>NZ_JAQRFO010000131.1:0-810 GCF_028598775.1 Xenorhabdus aichiensis | reverse complement strand
TATTCCATTTCGACCAGTCGTGAGAGATGCACCTTGAGCTGGGTATCGCCCCACTGCACCGCATCCCGTAACTGCTTGCGGGTAAACAACATTTCGTGGCGGAGCTGGCCGCTGTTTCTGACCCACGCCTGTATCAACAGCAACAACCTGCGGGTCTGCGGCGGCATCTCGTCGAGCGTCCGGCCTAAGATGTCGTGTGCAAGCTGGTTGGCAAGCCGGATATCGTCTTGGGTCACTTCGATATATTCCAGTGTCTTGCCGCGATGTTCTGCCGTTTTGATTTCCCGCTGGTATTGGTGCAACAGCGCGATACTCTGGATCAAGGTGAGATATTTCATGTGGTCACGGCGGGTACGGGTCTTATCGCTCATGAACGTTAACTGGCTGGCATAGGGGTTCACCACATTCAGCGGACGCAACAACCGCTGGGCGTTCTGGTGAAGCTGTGTCAGATAGTCCCGCTCGTTCTCAGCCAACAGGCCTTCGAGGGTTTGCTTATGGCGCTGCAACGCATGGATCGCTTCGGTTTGTTCGCGGGATTCGTTGACGGTCAGCACCAGACAGCGGTTCAGTAATTCTTCATCTACATCAATGGCGGTGGTCGTTAACATCAGCATCACCGGGCCTTTCACGGTATAGCTTTTGGTCACCAGATTGCCTGTGGCTTCATCCTTGCCCGTGCTGGCCATCGTCAGCTCGCCGTCACTTTGCAACAACTTCAACGCATAAGCCGCCTGCCGCACGCCTTCTTCTTCCGCTATCGCTAAAATCTTATGCTGGAGATGGGTTTCCCCCAGATAGAACAGACTC
>NZ_JAQRFO010000130.1:0-816 GCF_028598775.1 Xenorhabdus aichiensis | reverse complement strand
AGAGCGTCTATCTCTGGGCGCTCGATATTGCTTATTACCTAATTTGCCGCCGCAATCATTCTCAGTACCTCCGTATCTCCTATTGCGGTCGGCATCCTATTAACTCACTCGTGAGGTGAATGATGAATATCGAAGTCTCCATGCCACAAAAATCTAACCGGATTGATAAAGCTAAGCTTGAACTAGCAAAAGAAGGTAACGGTGATTTTAGCGTGGCTATCATTAATACACTGACAGCTAAAGTTGTTGTTGCTGGTATCAGTGATGTACATGGCTTGAAGGTATCATTTGAATATTCAGAAGACTTTGTAACGGATGAAGTTACCTTGAAAGCGTTTAATGACAGAGCAGTGACTTTTGCTGAGAAGACGATGAAGTCATTAAAAATTCTAGAAACTAGCGCGGATTAGCTCCGCGCTTTGCTTTTAGAAATCATCTAATTTATCAAATATATCCCTCGTTCTGGCATTCAAATAATAAGCGTAATCTGCAATCTCGTTGTCTCTGGGGCCTCGCTTGGTTTTATCATGTCCAAATATTTTGTCGAGTGATTGCATGTTGTATTTAAAGAACTTTTCAGGGTTTTTAGATGTTTTCGCAAGAACTGCCAGATAAAATGGAAGCACTTCATCAATAACATCTTTGTGTTTCCAAAGTTCAGGAATTACTATTTCAGGCTGCTCATGAAGGGGTTTGAAGAAGTCCGGCATTTTCGACATACATTTTCCTGTTCAGAGGTAATCAGCCATCCCTCCAGTTGATTAATATTTGGCTGATCTAACAACATACCTTAAGTATCAACCTATTACTTTTAAC
>NZ_JAQRFO010000013.1:0-100806 GCF_028598775.1 Xenorhabdus aichiensis | reverse complement strand
GGGTGGCTTTTTTGCGTTTGGAGTATAAAAATTACTTCAAAGACTGATACAAACTATAGCCAGCCATTGCTCCGGCGACATCATAAACAAAATCCTGCCAACTCCAGCCTGTTCCTGGTGGACGACTATCATAAAATTCTTTCGCTGCACCAAAGCTAATAGACAGGAGTAGGCCAAACTGTGCACTTTCCCGATGTGTCCAATTTTGACGTTCCCCATAAGCATTACCTGCAGCCGCCATAGCCGCAGAAAATAGAAAATGTTGAGCTTTATCTTTACCTATCCAGTTATCGTTAGCTTGATACATATTGGAACACGCGGTTGTAAATAGGAGAGGAGAGATTACCAATACATTTTTTATTATATTTATGACAGGTTTTATCATTGTGATTTACGCCATGATTTATATTTCTGTAAATCATAGCTTGTTGATAAATAAGATACAAAAAATCCCCTCTTGCGATAGCGAGAGGGGATTGATGAGCCGATAATTATTTATCTATTTTACAGTATGCGGCTAATTAATCGGTCGACTCGGATGCGGCGTAAACGGCGTATCAGTTTGCGAACCTTGACCGGATAGAGCTGTATACTTTCCAGCTCCTGATAATCATTGATAATTTTTGTATGAGTACGAATATAGTCTAGCTCTAACGTGCGTTGTTCTTGCATTTCTTGATGAGGATCGTGAATGAGGATAGCATTCTCTAGATCTAGTCCCCATGCTCGTGGATTGAGATTATTGCCGGTAATTAATTGCCATTTGTTATCAACCCAGATCCCTTTTAAGTGATAAGTATTATCTGCATCTTTCCATAGCCGAATGGTTAATTGCTGGTTATCGATAAAGTATTGCAGCCGGCTAGTAAAACGACGCAGATTAATTTCATACAGATAAGGTAATGCCCCGATGATCCTAAATGGTTCTTCCGGTGGAATGTAAAAATCATTGGCCGTTTTGTCTCCAATGATAATCTCAACTTGTTTTCCTTGTCGGAGTAATCGTGATATTGCGCGCACCAGAACCGCGGGTAAATTGAAATAAGGTGTGCAGATGACCAATTTATCTTCAGCACTGGAGATCAGATGGCATATCGTTTTATTCAGCAGGTTTTTCTTACCTAATCCGACAAGAGGTGTGACTGCCAATTCCTCATTTGAAGCCTGATTCTCAATGCTGTATTCAACACTGCGTAATGAAGCACGGAACTGTCGAATCAAATTTTTAATTTCAAGATTACGAGGGCGACTGTGGCTGGCTAAATTTTTTACGGCACCGGCGGTAAGAATATTATCATCAATAAACTGCTTCATAATAGCGGCGAGTTTTGCATTATGCAGCAAATGGTAACGGTCATAACGATATTTTTCATGGCGATGCAGATAGACATCATTAATACTGGCACCGCTATAAATTACCGTATCATCAAAGATAAAGCCTTTTAGATGCAAAACCCCCAGTGCTTCGCGGGTATTCACCGGAACGCCTAGAACAGAAATGTTGGCATCAGGGTAGCTTTCGGCCATGGAACAATACCAATCTGCATTTGTTGCCGCTGCTTCTACGCCGATACGGCCACGTTGAGCACGATGCCAGTCAACGAGAATTTTGATATCCAGCTCAGGGCGTTTTTGTTTGGCAACATACAGAGCATCCATAATATCTCGCCCTGCGTCGTCATTTTCTAAATATAAGGCGGCGATATAAATATATTTTTCAGCGTTTGCAATGTGTTCCAGTAAGGTGCTGCGGAACACTTTTGATTGATAAAGTGTCTTAATGTCAGCAACTGACTGCGGTAATTTAGGCAGTTGTGCAAGGTGTTGTTGGTGTTTTGCTCGTTTAAATTTAGACAACATCACAGTGCGTTTTTTCTCTTAGTTTGGATGGTTGGAGTCCCATCATCAGGTGTATGAATCAAAATGATCTGGCGATAATACCATTAGTTTGGCTAATTGTGAGTATGAATTAACTCTCAAGTGTTGATTGCTTTAAGTCTGTGCGATCTATCACGAAAGCGAGGATTAAAGTTTTAGTACAAGATTGACAACGCCGTCTTCTAACTGAATATCAATAGTAAATCCCAGTTTCTTCGCAAGTTGAATCATATTACGGTTTTCTGGCATGGTAATGGCGGTCAGTATCTGGATACCATGGCCTCTGGTATAATGGATCAATTTAGTCATGAGCTGATAGCCTAACGTAATACCCTTCAAATCTGATCGAACTAATACAGCAAATTCTGCTTCGATATTATCGGGATCGGCCATCGCTCGGGCGACACCAATGATTTCTGGTGTCGTTGCTGGATGACGAATTGCGACGAATGCCATTTCACGGTCATAATCAATTTGGGTCATATTGGCGAGATCATCATGGGTGAATTCGCTGATCTCACTGAAATAGCGGTAATAGAGATCTTCTTTTGTTACTTGACTAATAAATGCTTTTAATAGGGGTTCGTCTTCCGGCAGGATTGGGCGTAGTAGACATTCAAAATCTTTTTGGAGATAAATGGTTTCTTCCAATTCATTGGGATAAGGTCGAATCGCGAGTTTATTGTGGGGATCACCTGTTACTGGCGTTAATTCCATTGCGACATCCAATAAAGTGAATTCATTACCTGATGCCAGCAGTGGATGAATGTTCATACGAGAGATCTGTGGGCAGTCAATCAGAAGATTGGATACTCTGACCAATAATTGACTGAGTGCAGGGATATCCAGTGGCAGTAGCGAGCCACCGGATTTTATTTTGCCGCCCTTAATCGCTTGAATCACCAAATAACGGGCCAACGCCATATTCAGGGGAGGCAGAGCGACAGCAGTCTGCGTTTCATTAATCCAATCGATACCCCCTTCTCCAAGCATGATTAAGGGGCCGAATACCTCATCTTGCTCAATGGCTACCCTCAGTTCTTGAGCGCCAGCACGGTTAGCCATGCTCTGCACCAATAAGCCATGAATTCTGGCCTGGGGGAAGTTCTGTTTAACGCGGTCAATAATCGCTTGTGCTGAGGTTTTTACCTCATCAGAATTGCGCAGATAGAGCATTACCCCCTGAACTTCTGATTTATGGGAAATATCGGGGGAACGTAGTTTCAATGCGACCGGATAGCCAATCTTTTCGGCGATATTGACTGCATCATCGCTGGTATATGCGATCCATGTCGGTAAGGTATTTAAGCCGTAGGCTTCAAGAATAGGTTGCACTTCGTGGGTATCTAACAGCGTATTTCCGTTATCAAGGGCTTGCTGGATACACTCATGAGCGCGTGCAGTATTTGATGTAATGCCAATTGGCATAGCGGGAGTTTCTTTGAGTTGCTTTTGGTTGCGTTGATATTCCACCATATGCATGAAAGCCGTGATCGCACCTTCTGGTGTGCGGTAGGTGGGGATACCCGCTTCACTGAATAAACGCCTCGCTTCCAGAGAAGAATACTCCCCGCACCAATTGGTGAAAATTGTTAGCCACTTTCCGCGTGGATGTTCCTTAATAGCCTGAATGACTTTGATTGCAGTATTCATGCTATGGGAGATGGCGCAAGGTGAATGGATTAACAATAAAGCATCATAATCATGGCCATCCAGCAGTAGTTTAAGTGCGGCAACATATTGTTCGGACGAAGAATCATCACCAAGATCCAGAGGATTACGCAGGATAAGGGTATCGGGGAGAATAGCAGACAATTTATTGCTAGTTTCGTCTCCTAACATTGCAAGTTTGCCGGTTCTCCTGAGTAACTCATCCAGCGCCATAGCCGCAGGTGCTGAACCGTTACTGACGATCAATAGGCGTTCCCCGCGCAGTGGCCGCATAAAACTTAATGTTTCTACCGCAGAAAACATTTCATGCGTATCCTGTACCCGCAACAATCCGGCACGTTGAATCGCAGCGTCATAAGCCGCATCGAAATTCTGTTGTTCTCCCAATAATTCCTGAGCTTTGCGGGTGCGGCTGCTTTTTACAACCAGAATGGGTTTATTGCGCGAAGCGCTGCGTGAAGCTGACAGAAAACGACGGGCATCACTGATATGTTCAAGGTGTAGCAAAATCGCACTGGTTTTGCTGTCTCGCGCCAGAAAATCAAGGAGATCATCGATATCGATATCAACACTGTCTCCCAATGCAATAAAATAGGAAAAACCAATATTACGGTGGTTGGCCCAATCCAGAATGGTATTGGATATTGCTGCTGACTGTGAGATGAAAGCCAGTTTGCCCTTGAGGATAGGAATAGGGGAAAAACTGGCATTCAGCCCGATCCAGGGAGCCAGAATACCGAGGCTGTTAGGTCCCAGCATGCGGATGTGATGTTTTTGGCTGAACTGTTTCAATTCGGCAAACTGTGAAGACGGTGAGGAGAGAATAATAACCGTTTTGCATCCTCGTTGCGCCAATTGTTCCAGCAAAGATAGGTTACGGCTGTGATGAGTGCATATCACGGCTAAATCCGGCGTCAGTGGTAATTTATCAATAGAGGGATAAGCCAGTACTCCGAGAATAGCTGTTTTATTCGGCGTTACAGGAAGAATTGGGCCAGTAAAATGCCCCATTAGCAGATTCCGCATCAACATGGAGCTAGCTTTCTCTGGTTTTTCAGAAGCACCAATCACTGCGATGGATTTTGGGTGTAATAATGCTTCCAGTCCGCGCTGACTCATTTCTGGGATTCCTCATTAGTTATCACATCAATAAACAATCACCCTTGATTAAACAATTACTATGAATAACTTTAGCCACCATCAGACACTTTAGCGGGGATTGTCAAGAATTACTGTGATTGACTCCTCTTGACGATGAGGTTTCCCAGCCAGATATTGTTCACGAAAATGATTGAAATGGCTGAGTAGTGTTTGTGATGCCTCAAGGTCATTAGCCAGCTCAAGTGCAGCTGCTGCGACTTCGGCAGTACAATGCTGTTCTTTTCTGGATGGTATCCGCAGTAAATAATCCATTTTGGCGCAATTATTGATAGATAATAGGGGGATATCGTCCAAATATGGGCTTTTTCGAAACATTTTCCTTGCTTCTGGCCAAGTGCCATCCAATATAATGAATAGCGGCGCTTTCTGGTTATCAGGGAGTTGCTGATATACAGTACGGGGAGGTGTGGCATAACTCTCAGGGAAGATCAAATAGGGCTGTCGAGTTGGGTCGCGCAGCGCTTCAAGCATTCGTTGATCAGGCTCGGTTCTTGACCAGAGAAAAGCGTGTGTATCGGGCAGAATATCGGCAATCAACTTTCCCGTATTGCTGGGCTTCATTGGCTCAGTATCAAACATGATGAGACAGAAGCGGCTAGTTGCGTTTACTGGTGAAATTGTTTCACACAGGCAGCTTTTTTGGGGTAATAAACAATGCAGGCAACGCTGCACTCGGCAGCCCCTTGCCTGAAAGGGACGGGTAGAGCGGGCTAGACGCTGTTGGCGAAGTTGATAAACGGTGTTGTTATTTCTCATTTAGGAACTCAAACATGTTTGTGAATAAAGCCGATAAAAAATTAGCGGGTATTTTAATGGATTGTCGTTGCCAGAGGTAGCTTCGGGCGCGTACATCGGGTAATCTGCGCGCCATAACGCAGTTGGAGAAATGAATGAACGATTCCTATAGTGGTAAAAATGGCAAAGTCAAAGTGATGTATGTCCGTAGTGAGGACAACAATGACCGCCGCAGCAACAATGACAGTCGTAATAACAATAAACGCCCGTCGTCTGGTAAGGGACGCGATCAGGGGGGGCGCCGTCGTGATAATGAACGTCCAGCGTATTCAGGTGATCGTTCTCCTTGGAAAACAGTCTCCCGCCCGGTAGAAGAATCCTTGACGCCTGATCATGGCGGTATCAGCGGTAAAAGCCAGATTGATCCTGAACAGCTTCGCCGTCAGCGTCTGGAAGAGACACGGATCTATGGTGAAAATGCCTGTCAGGCGATGTTCCAGAACCGTCCAGAAGCCATTGTCCGAGCTTGGTTTGTCCAATCAGTGACACCTCGTTTTCGTGATGCCTTGAAATGGATGGCGGCAAATCGCAAGGCTTACCATGTGGTTGATGATGAAGAGTTAGTCAAGGCATCAGGCACAGAGCATCATGGCGGCGTATGCTTCCTGATTAAAAAGCGTAATGGGCTGGATGTAGAAACTTATTTGCAGCAAGCACCAGCAAAAGACTGTGTTCTGGCATTGGAAAATGTGGGCAATCCGCACAACCTTGGGGCAATTATGCGCAGTTGCGCTCATTTTGGCGTGCAGGGCGTGATATTACAGGATGTGGCGATGCTGGAATCGGGTGCGGCCGTTCGTACTGCTGAAGGTGGAGCGGAGCACATCAAAGGCATTGATGCTGATGGTTTCACAACGACGTTGAACCAATTCCGCTGTGCAGGTTATACCATTGTGACCACCTCAAGCCATAAGGGAAGCACAACGCTGGCCAAAGCGGATCTTCCAGAAAAAATGGTTTTGGTATTGGGTCAGGAAAGTGATGGTTTGAGTGACAGTACCTGGGAAGATGGTGATATCCGACTTTCGATTGGTGGCACGGGTCGAGTAGAAAGCCTGAACGTTTCTGTCGCAACAGGTATTATGCTGGCGGAATGGTGGCGCCAGAATAAAGCCTGATACAGAGATTAAAGTACATTAATAAGGCTCTGGTTGAATAACCAGAGCCTTTATTTTATCACTAATTCATTAAAATTATTTCTATTAAAAATTTTATTAAATATTTTATTAATGTTATTAAAAATAAAATTTATAATATCATTCTTTAATTATAAAGATATTGCGTTTTATAACTGCAAAATTTTAAACAATATATCTAAAAAACCATGCTATTTACGTGGCTAATCCGGTCATTACTTACTCTTCTGCTCCATTCTTTAGTAAAATTTCATTTAAAGTCTTTACATTTTATGGTTGTTAATAGTAATGATTTTAATTATCATCCATGCAAGAAAAAATAGGAAGATCGTAATTTTAGTGAGCTAGAATTAATCCCCCCAGAGCTGGATAGCAATATCCAAAGTTTATATATAGGTGTATCTACCCTGTCAGTCATGTTTATGCATGGAAACGGGATGATGTTGGATATGAATGAAGGGTTTTATTAAATGAGTCCGTTGTACACTAAATTGAGTCCTCAAACCTCGCATTTAACTAGAGAAAGCTGGTTACATGCCAATAAGCATCTTGTAGCAAAAATATTGCGTGAGCTTTTGCATGAGAAATTAATTTTTCCGGTAAATCAGAGCGAGGAGAAATCTTATTCCATCGAAATTGATAAATTTCAATACCATTTCAAGGCACAATCCTACCAACTTGACCATCTGGATATTGATGTTGCGTCAATAACGAAATTCAGTCATAACCAACCGCAGCCTCTTGATGCCATCCAACTGATTATTGAGTTGCACCCACTGTTGGATATTTCCGAGAAGATGCTGCCTATTTATCTTGATGAAATATCCAGCACGCTTTATGGCTACGCTTTTAAATATCAAAATAATCGGTTGACCGCACAGGACTTGGCTCAAGCTGATTATCAGGCTGTGGAAACAGCGATGACTGAAGGGCATCCTGTTTTTATTGCTAATAACGGTCGTATTGGTTTTGATGCTGATGATTATTTACACTATGCACCAGAAAGCGCAAATCCAGTGACATTAATTTGGATTGCCGTACATCGGAATAAAACCGTTTTTTCTGCATTATCTTCGCTCTCTTATTCACAGCTGGTGGCAGAAGAACTGGAAAAATATTTGCCAGCCCGCTTTGAACAACACATGCAGACATTGGGATTAAATCTGTCAGATTATTACCTGATGCCTGTGCATCCTTGGCAATGGCTGCACCGTATTGCCATCAGTTTTGCGGCAGATATTGCCAACCAAGAAATTGTTTATCTTGGTGAAGGCCATGATCGCTACCTTGCCCAGCAATCTATTCGCACATTTTTCAATATCAGCCAGCCCAAGAAAAATTATGTGAAAACGGCACTGTCAGTCCTCAATATGGGGTTTATGCGTGGGTTAGACCCGCATAGCATGGTGACGACACCGCAAGTTAATGAATGGCTCAATCATTTAGTAGAATCCGATGTTTTCTTTCAGGAAAAAGGGTTCACCATATTGCGGGAACGTGCAGCAATAGGCTATTTCAATCATTACTTTGAAGCAGCAATTAAAAAAGATAATCCGCATAAAAAAATGTTGTCAGCGTTATGGCGTGAAAGCCCAATGACGATTCTGAAAGAAACTCAGCGTCTGATGACTATGGCTTCATTGTTACATGTTGATAGAGAAGGTGATGCGGTCGTTGCTGCCTTGGTTAAGGATTCGGGTTTATCGGCGGAAGCGTGGGTAACTCGTTATCTTGATGCCTATTTTTCTCCACTGCTACATTCTTTCTTCACTTATGATCTGGTCTTTATGCCACATGGCGAAAACCTGATGCTGGTATTGGAAAATAATGTACCGGTAAAAATGTTAATGAAAGATATTGGTGAAGAAATTGCAATTTTGAATGGGGATATCCAACTCCCTGAAGAGATTGATTTCCTGCATGTCACCATCAAAGATGAAATGAAAATTAACTATATCTTCCTTGATATCTTTGACTGTTTCTTCCGCTATCTGACCCCTCTGTTGCAAAAACATCTTGCATTGCCAGAAGCGCGTTTTTGGGAGTTAGTGGCTGAGTGTGTTTACAACTACCAGTCACAACATCTGAATCAGATAGAAAAATTCCGCAAATTTGATTTGTTTAAGCATGATTTTGTGCGTACTTGCTTGAATCGCCTGCAAATGGCGAATAACCAGCAGATGATTGATCTCGATGATCGTGAAAAGAACCTGAAATTTGCCGGAACTTTAGTTAATCCACTTCACGCCCTACGCGAAAAATACGCTGTCACTGTTGAGACAGATAACTGATGGGTACGTCAAAGTAAAAATAATAACAAATCAATTTGGTAATGGGATGAGTAGAGTGATAAATCCAATTTTGCAACCGAATCATTTGACCAAGAAAAAAGTGCTTTCTCTCATGATCCCGCTGATTTTGGCGGGAAATAGCACGGCTATGGCAGAAGAAGCACAGAGTAAAAACGATAAAATTATCGTAACGGCAGGAGCGCCAGGGCATGAAGGTGTAACGGAAGACACTGGAATGTACAACACCTCCTCAATGGTGACAGCGACAGGTTTGAATATGTCTGCCCGTGAAACACCGCAAAGTGTTAGCGTGATGACCAAGCAGCGGATGGTGGATGAAAATCTGAACAGCGTTGAGAGCGCTATTGGTAGTATTACGGGTATGACTGTCCGCCAGGCTGACAGTGATCGTTTCACTTTCACTTCAAGAGGTATGACGGTCAAAAACATGCTACGTGATGGCGTGCCGACTTTTTATGATATCCGTTTTAATTATGGTGATAATCTGATGGATACCACCATTTTTGATCGCCTCGAAGTGGTGCGTGGAGCGGCTGGCCTAATGGTGGGGCCAGGCACACCTTCAGCAGCGGTTAACGTGATCCGTAAACGTCCAACCCAAGATTTCCGAGGTGAAATGACGCTGGGCGGTGGTTCTTGGGATAAATGGCGGACTGGCCTTGATCTGTCTGGTCCATTAAATGAAGACGGGACAGTCAGAGGGCGTTTTGTCACCGCTTATCAACGTTCCAATTCTTTTATTGATCGTGACAAACATGAGAAGTATCCCTTCTATGGCATTCTTGAAGCGGATCTGACAGAAAATACTTTGCTGACTGTCGGGGCGGATTATCAGATTAACCATACCCGTGGCGGTATGTTTGGTGGTTTGCCTATTTATTTTAAAGATGGCAGTAAAACCGATTACAAACGCAGTGACAGTTATGCGCCTGATTGGGCATTTTCTAAAGTCCGCTCATTCTCTACCTTTACCAGTTTGCAACACCAATTTGATAATGGCTGGAGTGTGAAAGGAACCTTTACTTATGATCACGGTACTCTTGACCAAAAAGTATTGTGGGCAACGGGTTTTCCTGATCGGGTGACTAATGAGGGAATGTATCCGGGCAACATGACGTTGATTGATGGAACTCGTCGCCAGCGTAATTTCGATTTGCAGGTAAACGGTGACTATAGATTGCTTGGGCGTACCCATCATGCCAGTTTTGGTCTGAATTATCAGAAACAGAATTTCCAGAATGATTATTATTACGCCACCTGTATGCGTGAGGAAAATTCTGATAAAAAAGATCAAGAAAGAACAGGAAAAAGAAATAATTGTAATTACCTAGGGGATTTTACTCAATCTTCATGGGGTTATGCTGAACCAACGTGGGGTAAAAACAGAACAACTGGCTCTGATGGTTATAACGAACAAACTGCGGGCTATGCCGTCACTCAAATCTCACTCGCTGATCCTGTAACATTGATTCTTGGTGGGCGAGTCACCAGTTGGAATACTCGTGGTGATAATTTCGGTATGCCACAAAACGCCAGCTACAGTGATGAATTTGTACCGTATGGTGGGTTGGTTTATAACATTACGCCAGACTTCTCCGTTTATGGCAGTTATACCAAAATCTTTGATCCAGAAAGTCGAATTAACCGTAATGGCCAACTCCTTAAGCCAGTCACAGGTGAAAACTATGAACTGGGTCTGAAGGGTGTTGCTCTGGATAACGGTCTTGATTACTCATTGGCAATTTTTGATATCCGTCAGGATAATTTTACGGAATGGGATAGTACTGCTCCACGACGTCCAGATAACATCAGAACTTATTATGTGATCAATGGGGTAAAAACCCGTGGTTTCGAAGCTGAAGTTAGTGGTCAAATTACCGATGATTGGCGGATTTATGCGGGTTACACCCAATTCCGAGCGACTGATCCAAAGGGTAAACGTATCAATACGGATAACCCAAGTCGGTTATTCAAACTGTTCACAACTTATACTTTACCGGGTGTTATGAGCGATTTAACGCTTGGTGGTGGTGTCAACTGGCAGGACAAAACGTGGTTGGAGCTTGATACACCTACTGGTAAACGCCAAGATGAGCAAGGTAGCTTTGCCACGGTTAACCTGATGGGACGTTATCAATTTACACCGGATCTCTCCCTGAGCGTGAACTTGAAGAACCTTTTTGACAAGAAGTACTACACCTCGTTCGGTGGCTATACACAGTACTACTACGGCGCACCACGTAATGTCGAAGCAACATTGAGTTATAAATTTTAAGAAAATCACGGACGGCGACGATGTATTTTTATTCATCTGAACAACAACGGGCTGTAAAGGGTTACTGGTAATGGTATTAACACGTTGCAAAATGCTGGTCGTCGTGCCGTTGATATTGCTGGTAAGTTTGCTGGTAGGCTGTGATAAGCCAGCGGTCTCAAAAAATTTACCGACGGATGCCGTTGGCTATCCTAAAACGATCGCCACCGCGCTGGGAACGGCGGTAATAAACCAACCGCCGCAAAGGATTGTGGCGTTGGGAACTGGCAGCGAAGATATCTTGCTGGATCTGGGAATCATTCCGATTGGGATTGAATCTCATCGCTGGGGCGGGGACGCTGAAGGCTATTTGCCATGGTTTAGGGACGAGATAGAACGGCGTGGCGAAAAACTGCCAGCCATTATTGAGATGTACCCTGAACTGGATATCGAAAAAATTATCAGTCTGAAGCCGGATTTAATTTTGGCAACGCAATCGGGCATCACGCAGGAACAGTACGATCATCTGTCCCACTTCGTCCCCGTGATTGCTTATCCGGAAAAACCGTGGCAGACGACACCACAGCAGCAGATGGCGCTGGTAGCTCATGCATTGGATAAAATGCAACTGGGAGAAAAACTCAGTGCCGAACTGGATACAATGCTGTCACAGGCAGGCAGCACTGTTCCCAATGTAGGGCGTTATCGCTTTGCTTATATTAAGGCGGGAACGACAGGGAACATTTTGTCGATCTATGTCAAAAATGATCCACGCGTTGATACGATGGTACATCTTGGCCTGTCTTTGCTCCCATTAGCTGACACCTTAACTGCGCCTTTTGGTAGTTTTTCAGCCGATATCGGTTTGGAAAATGCCGACTTGCTCAATGGTGCGGATATTCTGGTGACTTGGTATTCCAGTGAAAAAGAGCGCCAGGATACGGAAGCACAGCCTCTGTTTAGCTCTATCCGCGCTGTTCGCCAAGGGGGATATATTCCGTTGACCGATCAGTCAATTGTAATGTCCATGTCCTATGGCTCACCACTCAGTCTGCGTTGGGGGTTGTCAAGGTTTATGCCGTTGCTGAAGCAGGAGATAGCAAAACATAATGAACGCTAAACGGCGAACTGCCCTCATATTGGGTTTGGTATTAATGGCATTGCTAACCTGTCTTTGCATTGCTGCCAGCTTGAGTTTGGGTTCAAAATCATTGCCGCTGTCAGCGATCTGGCAGCATTATTGGTTGGGAGATCAAGGCAGTTATTACGATTTGGTCATTAATGCCCGTGAACCTCGCACACTGATTGGTTTAATGGCGGGAGCGGCACTGGCGCTTGCGGGAACAGTAACCCAAGGGCTGCTACGCAATCCGCTGGGTGATCCCGGTCTGCTCGGTATCAATGCAGGTGCGGCAGCTGCCGTAGTCTGCTTCTCTTTTATTCCTGCTCTGGACATACTGCCGCGTTTTTGGACCGCTTTTATTGGCGCAAGTCTGTCAACATTGTTGTTCTATTTGTTGAGTGGAGGGCCTCGCAATACAAACCCTGTACGTTTGGTTTTGACGGGAGCGTCTATCAATATCTGCCTGTTTGCGTTGGTGCAAGGTATCGTTCTGATAAATGCACAGGCCATGGACAACTATCGTTTCTGGACAATTGGTTCTTTAAGTGCAATGTCGTTGAACGAAGCCAGTTTGTTGATCCCTTATTTGCTGGTGGCTGTGGTCGTGACACTTTCGCTCAGTGCTTCTCTGAATGTGATGGTCTTTGGTGAAGGGATTGCCAGTTCCCTGGGGGCGAATGTTGCCCGTACCCGCATATTATCGCTGGTGATGGTTACCATGCTGGCAGCCACAGCGACGGCAATGGCCGGCCCCATCGCATTTATTGGTCTGGCCGCACCGCACTTAATGCGTGCACTGGTAGGCAGTGATTTTCGTTGGTTGTTACCTTACTGCCTGTTCGCTGGCCCCTGTCTGCTGCTTATCTCAGATGTCGTGGCCCGGTTGCTGATTGCGCCACAAGAGATCATGGTGGGTATTATTACGGCTGGCATGGGTGCTCCGTTGCTTTATCTGGTCGCTAAAAATCGTTCACAGAAAATAATGGCAGAGTAGAGCATGGCGCAGATAAATTTCACGGCAGGGCAGCCAAAAATCAAAACCTTCACGTTGGGCAATGCCGTCTTTATTGCACCTTCATCGCATACGAGCAGAGTGACTCTGTCAATACTGCTGCTGCTTGTGGCGCTCTTTTATCTGGCTTTGTCGTTAGGCCGAGAAGGCATGGATAATCCTTTTCTGGCGATGGAGACGCCTTATCAGGAATTTATCCTGTTGCAGATCCGCTTACCCAGAGCGCTGGTGGCAATAGGTGCAGGTATGACGCTGGCACTGTCCGGTTCCCTTTTTCAGTTGACGACTCGCAATGTACTTGGCAGCCCGGATATCATTGGCATTAATGCAGGAGCGGCTGTCGGTATCATGGTTGCATTGCTTTTCTGGCCAAGTATATTGCCGGTTCCCTTGGGGGCGTTATTGGGTGCCTGTCTTGCTGTATTGCTGGTTTATATCGGCAATGGTTCGGGTGTTGGCAACATGCAGGCTAACAAAATAGTGATTTCGGGGATTGCCGTTGCCGCATTTTGCATGGCATTTGTCGATTTTGCTATCTCGAATATTCGTATTGAGCAGGCTCAACAGATCAGCTCGCTATTGAGAGGCAGCCTTGCCAGCCGACGCTGGCAGGATGTCGGGCTTATTAGTGGCATGGTGATTTTCATTCCCTTTTTGTGTTGGCTGGGCAGGCAATTGAACTATACCCATTTTGGTGATGATATTGCTAATACCCTTGGTGTACCTGTCCGTTTCATCCGGATTGTCAGCATACTACTGGCCGTAACCTTTGCCACAATGTCGGTATTAGTCGTAGGGCCTGTCGCTTTTATTGCGCTGTCTGCACCACAAATTGCCCGACGGTTGGTACGGGCGAAAGGAGCAGCATTGTTTTGCTCTGCCTTGGTGGGGGCTTTGTTGATGCTGGCTTCTGATTTAATTACCCTGATATTACCAACGGTAGCTCGCTTGCCTGTAGGAGTGATTACTGCGGTGGTTGGTGGTATCTATTTGATGTATTTACTGTATGCCGAATTAAGGAGAACGCGATAATGTCATCGGATGCTAATTCCCCAGTGGTTACTTCACGGCTGAAAGCCCATGATCTTTCACTGGCATACGGTAAAAGAACCATTATTGAAGGTGTGAATCTCGCGATTCACGATAGTGAATTCAGTGTCATTATTGGCTCTAACGGATGTGGAAAATCAACACTGTTGCGCGCTATCAGTCGAAATATGCAGCCACAGCGAGGTGAAGTTCAGCTTGATGGAATCAATATCCATCGTTATAAGCCAAAGGCGGCGGCGCGCGAGCTATCACTGCTGACGCAGGGCGCCACCGTGGCAGAAGCATTGACAATCTATGATTTAGTTTCCCGTGGGCGTTATGCCTATCAATCTTTCCTGCGGCAATGGTCAGCAGAAGATGAGCGCGTGGTTAATGAAGCATTGCAGGCGGTGGATTTAGATGAGATGTCGCAGAAATTGGTCAGTGAACTTTCAGGCGGTCAGCGCCAGCGAGCTTGGTTTGCCATGACACTGGCACAGCAAACTCCGATCATTCTGTTGGATGAGCCGACCACTTATCTGGATATTACGCACCAAATTGAGTTACTCGATTTATGTCAGCGTCTGCACAGACAAGGAAAAACGCTGGTGTTGGTATTGCATGATATCAATTTGGCGCTGCGTTATGCGTCACGTTTGATTATGATGAAAAATGGTCAAATTTATGCCGAAGGCGTACCTGAAGAGATTGTCACTGCACAAAGTATTGCAGATGTTTTTGGTTTGGAATGCAGAATTATCCGTGATCCTGAATCTGACAAGCCATTGATTATTCCTAAATACAAAATGAATAAATAATCAACAATACTATTTTTATATAGCGCGTGTTTTGGTTAGGATATAAATATATAATAGGAGAATTTTTAATGATAAATAAAAATAATGAAATCTCCAATGAATGGGCATCTAAAATAGAGATTGAAGATATTATTAGACTATTTGATGGCGCATTCAGTCACTTTAATTCATCAATGAAAGTGAATGCGGAGAATATTCCTTCAGATAGTATGGGATTTCATCAATGGTCGAGTGAAAAAGAATTCTCATTATTGATGCAACGCTATCAAGATGCATATTATGGTAATAATGAACAAAAACCAAATCAGAAAGGGCTTTATTCTTTATGGGCACAATGGTATTTTGGTTTAACTATTCCTCCTATGATGTTAATGTTGTTGGAATATCCCCAACCTATAGATACAGATTACACTCTTTTTCAGATTGAATTTCATGAAAGTGGCAGGCCTGATATTGTGTATTATCAGTTAACGTGGTTGAACGAATCTTTATCACTATTGGAACGTTATCATTCTTTGCTTGATCGCCATATTATTCCTGTGTGTGAGAAAATTGAATCTTATCGGGGAATAAATGGGCGCTTATTATGGAACAATATTGGTTATGTGATTCACTGGTACTTGGATAATTTCAAGGGAAGAATGAGCACTGAACAATATGAATCGTTGATACAGAATCTTTTCTTCGAACAGACGCTGCCAGATGGCAGGGATAATCCGCTTTATCGTACGATGATCTTGAAAAATAATATCATACAGCGTCGCAGTTGCTGCCAAAGAAACAAATTACCGGGTGTGGGGAATTGTCACGATTGTCCTCTTGAATCTACAGCATAAATAGAATCAGCTAAATTCATTTTTTTACAAAAATAAAAAATTATCATTTATTGATAATTACGTACTTTATTAATTTTTTGGTTGATGAAGGTATTTATTTTTATTAAAAATAATGTCGAGAAATTATCTAAGATAATTTATATAAACAATAAGGATATATAATGTCTTAAGAGGCTCAAATAACCACCAATTCGTTGGTGAAAAATGCCTCATTAATGGGATTTTAATTATTTTAAAGATGGTTATTTTTATCAATTTTTATTGAATATAGATAATCAATAGCGTTATTTTGAAAACACCAGTGATGTTATTGTCAAGATAAAAAGAATATTAAATAAGATAAATTTTCCTTTTATTTTTAGCATCATAAATATGTTAACTACATTAATTTTCCGCTTATATTGCCAGCGGTGATTGCTGAAATGGTAATCGAAATTATAAATTCATCTTATATTTATTAGGAGTGGTTATGACAACTAAAACTTATGATTTTATCGCGATTGGAATCGGCCCATTTAATCTGGGATTGGCTTGTCTGGTGCAACCGATAAAAGAGATTACCAGCCTGTTTATTGATCAGAAAGCCGGTTTTAACTGGCATCCCGGCATGATGCTTGAGAGTTCCACCATGCAAACGCCGTTCATGGCGGATTTAGTGACATTGGCATCTCCTACCCATCCTTTGAGCTTTCTCAATTATATTAAACAGAAAGGCCGTATTTATTCGTTCTATATTCGGGAAAGTTTTTTCCTGATGCGCAAAGAGTATAACCAATATTGTCAGTGGGCGGCGGAACAACTATCTAATCTGCGTTTTAATACGCGGGTTGAGAATATCAGTTATGACGCTTCTACTTCACTTTATACCTTGCATTGCGCTGATACTCTGACTGGGCAAAAACACCAATTTTCCTGCAAAAAATTGGTATTGGGAACCGGGCCTTCTTCCTATATTCCAAAATGTTGCAGGCCGTTTGCTGATCATATGGTGACATCGGGAGATTATTTAGAAAATAAGGCCGCCTTACAGCAGAAGAAATCGATTACTGTTCTGGGGAGCGGCCAAAGTGCAGCGGAGATTTTCTACGATCTGCTTGAGGATATTGATGTCCATGGTTATCAACTTAATTGGGTAACTCGTTCCCCACGTTTTTTCCCTCTCGAATATACCAAGCTAACGTTGGAAATGACTTCCCCAGAATATGTGGATTACTTCTATAGCTTGCCAGAGAACAAACGTGAAGCATTGAATCGTTCACAACAGTCACTTTATAAAGGAATTAACAGTTCGCTTATCAATGAAATTTTCGATTTGATGTATACCAAGCGATTGAGTGGGGAATTAGATATCTCGTTGTATACTAACAGCGAATTGCGACAAGTACATTTCATAGCGGAAAGACAAGGCGTCGTTGAAGAACAGAAACTGATACTGGATTTATTCCAGCATGAACAGGAAGCGGCATTTTCTTTGGAAACAGAAGGGTTGGTGCTCGCCACGGGTTATCAATATCAGATCCCAAGTTTTATGGAGGGTATCCAGCATCTGATCCGTTGGGATAAACAGGGGCGTTATGATGTTCAGCGCAATTACAGCATCGATTGCAGAAACGAAATTTTTGTACAGAACGTCGAGCTTCATACGCATGGTTTTGTGACGCCGGATTTGGGCATGGCCAGTTACCGTAACTCCTGCCTGATTCAGGAAATTACTGGAACGGCACATTATGAGATAGAGAAAAGTATTGCGTTTCAACAGTTTGGTGTTGCTAGTGAAGGAGTATTCTGATGTCTGCCGTTGCTGCTGTTTCATTTGAAAAAACGTTGCCTGATTTGGGCACCTTTTCATTGCGTCCACTGGATCTGACAGAAGATATTGCTGCTATTACCGATTGGGTTAATCAGGATTATGCCTATTATTGGGGCATGCAAAGTCATACCGAACAACAGGTAAAAACCTTTTATCAAGATTTGTTGAATCGCCAGCCTGATTCTGTCTTTATCGGGATTTACCAAGAGCAGCCAGTATTTTTGCTGGAGTGTTATTGGGCGCAGGATGATCAAATAGGAAAATACTACCCAGCCCGTCCGGGTGACATGGGAATGCATATTCTGGTTGCGCCATCTGAAAAGAAAATCAGTCAATTTACATGGGGAATTTTCCAGACAATTATCGCGTTTATTTTTAAAAATCCTGCTGTGAACAGAATTGTCGTCGAGCCGGATATACGAAATGAAAAAATCCATCGGCTCAACTTGCGGGCTGGCTTTGTTTACGACAAAACTGTGCAGCTATCCCACAAAACCGCAGGGTTGGCATTTTGTACTCGGGAGCAACATCAAATGGCATTACAATCAGCAAAATTAACAGTACCTTCTAACCAGACTCATTCTCTTGTCAGCCATTTACATCCTGCCATTTGGCAGAAGGTTAATCGGCTGCATTTGAGGAAAGCCATTTCTGAATTTTCCCATGAATGTTTACTGTTCCCTGAACAATTGACAGAAAAAGCAGATCAAGACGGTTATCACCACTATCGTTTGGATAATCCTGAATACTCAGTTCATTATCATTTCAGAGCGCGCCGATTGGCTTTAGATCACTGGTTGATTGATGCTGATTCGTTGCGAAAAATGCAGGCAGGTGACTGGTGCGAGCTGGACTTTATCAGCTTTATCATTGAATTCAAACAACAGCTTGGTATCAGTGATACCGTGATGCCGACTTACCTGGAAGAACTGACGAGCACACTACATAGCAGTGCATTCAAATATCACCGAAACGGTATCGATGTAGAAGAGCTGGTCAATGCCGATTTTCAGACAATCGAAGCTGAAATGATGGAAGGGCATCCGATCTTCGTCGCTAACAATGGGCGTATCGGCTTTGATGCGGAAGATTTCCAGAAATTTAGTCCTGAGTCAGCTTCTGACATGCGTTTGGTATGGTTGGCGGCGCATAAAAGTAAAGCTCACTTTGCCTGCATTGAACAACTCAGTTACCAACAATTGATGGAGCAGGAACTGGGGGAAGCGGAAATAGCCAAGTTCAACCATCAACTGATCCTTCTTGGGCTTAATCCAGAAGAATATCTGCTGATGCCATTCCATCCGTGGCAGTGGCAAAATAAACTGCCATCCGTATTTGCGCACGATCTTGCTAACCGAAAACTGGTCTATTTGGGGCAAGGAACGGACGTATATCAGGCTCAGCAATCGATACGAACTTTGTTCAATCGCAGCCATCCACAGCGGTATTACGTAAAAGTAGCATTATCCATCCTCAACATGGGATTTATGCGTGGGTTGTCACCTTATTATATGGCAACAACGCCAGGCATTAATGACTGGCTGTTTGATTTGGTACAAAAGGACGCTGTTTTACAGGGCTACGGTTTTCGGTTGTTGAGGGAAGTTGCGAGCATCGGTTTTAGAAACAGTTATTATGAGCAGGCCATTCATGGTGATACGCCTTATAAGAAAATGATGGCGATGCTGTGGAGGGAAAATCCTCTGCCATTGATTGAACCAAATCAGAAGTTGATGACGATGGCTGCATTATTACATCATGATCAGCAGGGGAAAGCTTTCCTGCCAGCCTTGATATCTGCATCAGGTCTGCCGACTCAGGAATGGATACGTCGTTATCTGGATTGCTATCTGTCACCATTACTGCACTGTTTGTATGCTTACGATTTGATGTTTATGCCACATGGTGAAAATATCATTATGGTGCTGGAGAATCATATTCCGCAATACATCTTCATGAAAGATCTGGCAGAAGAAATTCTGGTCGTAAACCCCGATGCGGATTTGCCAGAAAAAGCTAGCCGAGTGAAAGTCAGTATGCCGGAAGAGATGAAAACATTGACCATTTTATCTGATGTGTTCGATGGTGTGTTCCGCTATTTATCGGCAATTCTTGATGAGCAGGGCGGATATTCGCAAGAACGATTCTGGCAGGCTGTGGCGGATTGTATTCTGGATTACCAATCTCATCATCCAGAATTTAGTGAACAATTTGTGCGTTATGAACTGTTTACACCAGAAATAAAACGCTGCTGCTTGAACAGATTGCAAATTGCCAATAATCGACAAATGCTGGATTTATCTGATCCCGCACTGAGTTTTAAATTTGCTGATAATCTGACTAATCCAATTGCCTCGTTTGTTAAGAACATTACAAATATTGTTTAATTATCAACTTATCTGTATCTGAAACGATGTAAACCTCATCAGCCACGACTGTCTCTTGATTATAAGTTTGATTCAAGAGACAGATAATTATGATGAGATTTTATTACATGGTTATATCTCTGAATTGTATTTAATTAAATAATCTATACTGAAAAGCTATGATATAATTTACTTTAAATAGAGTGGCTAGGTTTAATAATAGATTTATTATATTAAAATATACGCTAATTTATTTAATGTATAATGAGATAATTTTATAAAAATACTATTTTATTATGATGTCATTTTATGATAAATAGTTAAATGAACAGAATTTTTATAACCATCGGGTGGACACATCAGTAAGAATGCTTCAAGATCTCTGCTAAGAACAGTTCTGCCCCAACAGTTGGAGTTATTATGCAAGGGCTTGAATTACATGAAGAGAAAATCGGACGTGACCAATTTCGTGGAGAGATTATTAAAAACAGTCAGTTTTTAAATTGCGACTTTTCGAGTAGCGATTTGAGAGATACCCAGTTTATCGATTGCCAGTTTTATGAGCCAACAAATTATCTGGGCTGTAATTTCAAACACGCTATGCTGAAAGAGGCCAGTTTCAAAAATTGTGATTTGTCCATGGCAGACTTTAGGTATATTAATGCCCTTGGTATAGAGATTCGCGGGTGTAGACTTCAAGGTGCCGATTTTCGGGGCGCCAGTTTTATGAATAGGGTGAGTGCCAATATCCAGTTCTGCTCTGCTTATATCACCAAAAGTAACTTAAGTTACACAAACTTTGCTGATGTTATTCTTGAAAAATGTGAATTATGGGAAAACCGCTGGCATGAAACCCATATTTTGGGAGCGAGGTTCAGTGGTTCCGATCTTTCCGGTGGTGAATTTATATCTCTTGACTGGAATGCGGCCGACTTTACTTATTGTGATCTGACCAATTCTACGCTGGGTGAGCTTGATATTCGGAAAGTTGATTTGAAAGGCGTTAAATTAGAGTCTTATCAAGTCGCAGAACTGTTAGAACGTATAGGCATTGTGGTGATGGATTAAGGGATAATAAATTAAATTCTGAGCTTAATCTAACGGGAGCATTCACTCCCGTTGATAAGCAGTCGATTTAAACAGGTAGACTTAAACAGATAGGTTAAAGATAAATAACCCTAATGTGAGCCTCCGCTATCTTTACTTCCTGCGCTAAATGGGGGTTTTGCCATCCATACCAGTAGTATTAAAACCAAAAATACTCCCGCCGCAAGCCAAAAAATTTCATTGGCAGAGATAATTAACCCTTGATGAGTGATCTGCTTTGCCAGATAAGCTGAAATTTGCTGGTCATTCATGCCCAACTGCGTTAACTGCTGATATGTTTGCTGATAATTCGGATCATACGGATTGATATGCTCTGTAAAGTAGGAGTGATGCATAGCTTCACGTTGTGTCCATATCGTAGTTGTAATGGAGGCTCCGATTGAACCTGACAATATACGGATAAAGTTGGACAGGCTGGAAGCTGACGCCATGCGTTCCGGTGGTAAACCTGACAAAGTGATCGTGGTCAGAGGCATGAAGAAGCAAGCCATGGCAAATCCTTGAAAAAATTGAGGCCATGCAACAGCGGCAAAATTCATGCCTGGCTCAAATGTATATGCCCGCCAATAGAAACAAACAGTGTAAATAATGAAACTGACTGTCACGATATAACGCATGTCGATCTTATGGCCATACTTTCCGATGAGCGGTGAGAGCAGTAAAGGCATCAATCCGATTGGTGCGGCAGCTAAACCTGCCCATGTCGCGGTATAACCGAAGACTTCCTGTAATAGCTGTGGCAGCAAGACTATCGTGCCAAAGTAAAACATGAAGGCAAGGCTGAGGCATAGTGTACCAATGGTGAAATTACGCTCTTTAAACAGTGATAGATCGATAATGGGATGATCGTCAGTGAGTTCCCAGACAATTAGAATGGTTAATGAGACAACGGCGATCACGGTAAGGACAATAATTTCAGTGGAGTTGAACCAATCAAGTTCTTTTCCTTGGTCAAGCATGACTTGCAGACAACCAATCCCAAGGACCAACAGCACTAACCCGACAGTATCTATGGCGTGGATTTCTGTTTTAGTTTCCCTATTCCGCAATGTTTGTCTTGCGACAAAGATAATGGCGATGCCAAGGGGAATGTTAATAAAGAAAATCCATCCCCAGTGGTAGTTATCACTGATATATCCCCCCAGAATCGGGCCACAAATCGGCGCAACAACGATCACCACAGACCAGAGTGCCAGTGCCATGTTTCGTTTGGCAGGAGGGTAATTATTCAATAACAGGCTTTGACAAAGCGGAATTATCGGCCCTGCAACCACGCCTTGGATAACGCGAAATAAAATCAATACTTCCAGGCTGTTGGAGATACCACATAGCCATGAGGAGAAAGTAAAGAGTGCTGTAGACCAAATGAACAGCTTGACCTCGCCAATGCGCTTTGCCAACCAGCCAGTAATAGGAATGGAAATTGCATTTGCGACACCAAAGGAGGTAATGACCCATGTTCCCTGTGAGTTTGATGCTCCCAGATTGCCCGCAATCGTCGGTATGGCGACATTGGCAATAGTGGAGTCCAGAACCAACATGAAAGTAGCCATTGCAAGGGAAATGGTCAGTAGCGCCAGTTTAGCGCCTGTAAGTGGTTCTCGTGTCACCATAACGTCCCCTTAAGACTAATTTCCTGAATGACTATTAATGACGTCATTAACTATTTTATTGGCAGGAGCCATATCGATCGTCAGTGCATTCGTGTGATAAGCGGGGTGATGGCGTTCAGAGGTTGCCAGTGTCATTTCACGGGTATCTGCTGTATCTACCGTGACTTTTGTCGATAACCCAATACGCAGGGGATACTGCTTCAATTGCTCAGGATCAAGTTCAATACGGACAGGTAAGCGTTGAACAACTTTAATCCAGTTACCACTGGCGTTTTGGGCGGGTAATAGAGAAAACGCACTACCGGTTCCCATATCAAGGCCTGCCACTTTGCCAGTATATACGACACCATCACTGTAAAAATCGCTGATGATTTTTACTGTCTGCCCGATACGCATGTTGGCGAGTTGGGTTTCCTTGAAATTGGCCTCAATCCACATATTGCTGGCAGGGACGATGACCATCAAAGGTGTCCCTGAATTAATGCGGGAGCCTACCTGAACATTACGACGAGAAACATATCCATCAACAGGACTGACAATTTTAGTCCTCTGCAAGGCTAGCCAGGCATCACGAACCCCTGAAGCGGCTTTTTCTACCGCAGGTTGTTTATCCAGTGGAGTATCCAGAATGGTGGCTTGATTACTGTTGTACTGCGCGATTGCTACATCCAGATCAGCTTTGGCAATCGCGACACTCTCACGCGTATGTTGCAGCTCTTCTTTACCAATGACTTCCTTAATACCGAGTATTTCTCTGCGGTTTAGATCATTTTGTGCCTTGCTGAGAGCAATCTTTTTCAGGTTGATAACGGCTTGATATTGTTGATTATCGAGTATGCGCTGGTGGGTGGTTCGAACGGCTGTAGCTAACTCATTTTCGGCTTTTTTCAGTACCAGTTCAGCATCAAGGGGATTGAGTTGCACTAGAACACTACCGCTTTTTACAAAATCGGTATTGTCAAAATAGACGGTAGTCACGCTGCCAGTGACCTGAGACATGACCTGTACCTGATTTCCTGTCACATAGGCATTGTCGGTTTCCTGATGATGACGTAAGACGAGGAACCAATAAACAGTATAAACGGCACCAAGGATAAGAAAGAGTAAGGTCAGTAGTATGATGATACTTCGGCGCTGTCTTTTCTTATTGCGGCTCGTAGCTGTCGGGGATTTTATTTCCTCTTTAATATTCATGGTGAATCTCCGTGTTTTTCTTGTTTAACTTGCTGTTTTTTAAAACCACTGTAGACAAAACACACCTCCAGTAGTGTGCATTTACACTACTGGAAAGGGTGAATTACATGGATTCAAATATTATCTGAGGATAATAGTTAGCCACATGAGGTATCAGATGATACAGGCTAGCAGAAAAGATTTTTTAGGTCATGTTGCCATAACACGTTTTTCTTGATGCGAACTGTTCGGTACAAATAGAATCACTTTTTAAAACAATCCCCGATATTATCCAATCGAGCCAATAATTTTCTCATCAATTTCTCTAACTGTTTTTGTTCCTCCTGTTCAAGCGCAGACCAAAGTTTAATCAGGCAGTCATGTTGAGGTGGAAGTAAACTATTCAAGAAATTTGTACCTTTCTCTGTTAGATGAAGATGGAGGCAACGACGATCGTTATGGCTCTCTTTTCTTTCTATCCAGCCTTGCTTTTCTAATTCATCAGCAATCCGAGTTGCGTTTGTGCGGGAAGAACCCAATGCAGCACTAAGTTCTGATGGCTGAATGCTACGACTTTCTTTGGTATCCAGGATCATCAGTGCCATAAACAAGGTTTCATTGATTCCTTGCGCTCTCAGCATGTTATTACGATTTTCCAGTATCTTACCCTGGACATGCATCGATAAGCGAGTGAGTAATATCTCTTGATAGGGCAAACTTTTGTTCAACTCTTTTTGCTGTGTAACACGGCAATTAAGCAACTCTTCAGTGGGAGTGAATGAACTTTCCATTGTTTAGATACCTTATTAGTTTCAACCGGTAAAGTAACTTCTGTTAAAAACCCTACAAATACTATATTAAAAGTTAAATTTAGCAATTGTAGTTATTTATTATCATCATATTTCTCTTAATATTGATACCTAATTCATAAATACCTTGAATGTTAATCCAAAAACAGTGGCTCCAGACAGTGTGGCAATGCTGATACTTCGTGTTTTATAGAACAGTAAACAGATAGTCAGGCAGCCGATCAAAGTCGGAAAAAATTTATTATGTTCGCGTATGACTTCAGGAATACCTGAAACAATAAGGAGCGAACAAATTGATGCAATACCAATACTGTCCAGTACAACCCCAGTATTTCCCGCTTTGGTCATAGGCAAGCGATTGACACCAAAGCGCAAGGGTAGATAACGGAATAAAAAATTGGCTACCCCTACAACAATACCGATTAGAAGTATTCTATTATCAATCATCAGTTCTATTCTTATTCAACTGTGTGGTATGAAACTGAAGAAGTGCTGCTAGGCAACCACCCAAAATTCCCGCAAGAATGGCAATCGGGATGGAAAAGCATGTGACACCTATCAACGCACCCGCCAGAGACGCAGTAACGCAGTAGCTATTTTGTTTTTTGACAGATGCCAATAAAAAACTTAAAAACAGGGCTGGGAGCATAAAGGTCATGGCGGCTTCAACGGCTGGATATGAGTCCAGATAACCATTCCCCAGCAGGGAGCCTGCTACGGTTCCCAGTACCCAGGATAGCCATGAACACATAGCGATCGCGACCATCCAGTTTTCACTCCAGCTACGCTGGTCTTTAATCAATTTAGCGGTCGCTGCGGCAAAAACCTCATCAGTAAGACCAAAAGCCCAGATCGCAGTTTTCTTTTCTGATAATTTTTGTTTGATGCGATAACGCAGAGCTGGGCCATATAGAATATGGCGGATATCCATCGCCAGGACGGTCAAAGCAGAAACCCACAGAGACATACCTGCACTAAGCAGAGCGGTGATGACAAATTGGCTTGCCCCTGCATAGATGACACATGAAAAAAATATGGCTTCGAGGGGAGTAAAGCCCAGCTTTACGGCACTCAGGCCAAATGCGAAGGCGATGGGAATATAGCCAATGGCAATGGGTAAGCTATCAATAATGCCTTCTGAGAACGAAGAAATTTTGTTCGGAATGGGGAGCTCAGGTATGGATGTCCCAGATTTTGGGGTATCGGGCGCAGGTTTATCAGGTATTGGCATGGAGCTGATTGGTTTTTTTGTTAATAGGTGAAACAACATTAACAAAATATGGTGAAAGTGAAAATATGAAATGTATAAATTATTTAATTAATATTATTAAGACCCGTGTTTTTTATAGGTTTTTAGCAGTGTGGAGATAAAAGTCATAAATTTTTGTTAATGAATTTACAACTTTTTTTGAGGAGTACAGGGCTAGCCTGTTTTTTGTCCAGTCGCCTTTCTGGCAGCCTCAAGCCATTCATCAACGATTGTCTGGTGTGCTCTGAGCCAACCTTCAGCATGATGTTCAATATCGATATCAGAAACTTTGTTACTGTGCATGCGCAAATTCTGTGCGTTGATATCAGCAACTGGCAATTTCATGACAGCAAAAAGTGTTGCAGCAGCCGGGTTTTTCTCTGCCCAGGTCTTGTTTGCCACAATATGCATAGTACTGGGAGGAAAACCATAGTTGCGGCCATTTGGCAATTGGGTATCAACCACACCGTCATCATTGAGCGCAGAGAAGGGAACCTGTAGCCATATCACATCCGTACCTGGTTTCAGTACATCGCTGACCCAGTAAGATGTCCACGTGTAATAAAAAATAGGTTTGCCTTCTCGATAGCGAGCGATCGTATCAGCCATCATAGCAGCATAGTTTCCTTGATTATGTTCGACGGTATTCTCCAATCCATAGGCTTTTAGTTGGCTGTTAATTGCCTTTTCGCATCCCCAACCGGGGTTACAACCGGTTAAATCTGCCTTACCGTCTCCATTGCTGTCAAACAACTTAGCAAGTTGGGGATCTTGCAGTTGTGCGATATTGGTGATGCGATATTTTTCTGCCGTTTTTTTATCAATCAAATAACCTTGGACAGCATTTTCAACATATGTTCCTTTGCGATAGAATTTTTTATCACCACCTGCGGCTTGGTATTGCGCGTTATGGAGGGGAACCCAATTAACGGCCATGAATGTGGCGTCACCAGCGGCAATGGAAGAATAAGCGACATTATAATCGACTTCTTTGATGGGTTTGATGTCATAGCCGAGTTTTTCCAATGCCTTGCAGACAATCAGTGTCTGGAAAGTTTCTTCGCTGATGGTGCTTTGCAGCGGTTGTACACTGATGCCTTTGCCGGGCAGTTCAGCGGCAAATAGCGGCATGTTCATTAATGATGACAGGGCTAATCCCAATATCGTATTCTTAATCATGATCCTTTTGCACCGAGTTATGACACGCATAGTTTTTCCCTCCGTTATTTGTCGGTTTGAGCGTTATTGTCACAAGAGGATTTTCGTGCCCATTTTCGGGTAAAAGGTGTGATGAACAGCCCTATCGGCCCCGAGTGATACCAAAGTCCTCCTCTTCTGGCACGGCTGTTTTTCCCCAGAGATTGGGTCAGGCGATCAAGGATAATGGCAAGAATGACAATTCCTGCGCCCCCAACGGCTGCCAGCCCTATATCAAGACGGCCAATCCCGCGCAGTACCATCTGTCCCAAACCACCAACGGCTATCATGGAGGCAATGACGACCATGGAGAGTGCCAGCATCAATGTTTGATTCACGCCTGCCATAATTGTAGGCATAGCAAGGGGAAGCTGAACTTTGAACAACATTTGGCGTGGGCTTGCACCAAAGGATCGGGCTGCCTCAATGAGATCTGCCGGAACTTGTTTGATCCCTAAAATTGTCAGGCGAACAATGGGCGGCAAGGCAAAAATGATCGTGACCATGACCCCAGGCACATTACCGATGCCGAACAACATCACGATAGGAACGAGGTAGACAAAAGCTGGTGTTGTCTGCATTGCATCCAGCAAGGGGCGGACAATTCGGGCAACCCGTTCACTGTGTGCTAGCCAGATAGCGAGCGGTAATCCAATGAGAATGCAGAACAGCAGAGCTGTGAGCACCAGTGCCAGTGTTATCATGGCTTCAGGCCATGCGCCAATAGCACCGATCAAGATCAGTGAAATGAAGGAAGTGACCCCCATACCAGCTCCTGCAAGTTGCCACGCCAGCAGTGCGAAAATCAGAATGGCCATGGGAGCAGGCATGGAAATCAGAAACTGTTCAAACCCGTTTAAGATAAAATCCACCGGAACACGTACACCCTGAAAAATAGGCCGGAAATGCAGGACGAGCCAGTCAATAGCGTGGGTTACCCATGAATCAAACGGAATCAGTTTATGCTGAAAAGGCGCCATGATATTGAAGTGTTCTGATGAAATCTCAGTTGCGGAAGTATCCAGCCAATCATTATTTGATGATGGATCGACTGTGGCGCTATTGATCCAAGGATCACTGAAGGTTGCCTGATCAGATACTGTCTGCGGGGTTTTACTGCTCATTCGGTGTTTCCTTATCTAAAGCCTGTAACAGGATCCCTTTGGAAATGACACCTAAATAACGGTCATTATCACCCACAACAGGAACAGCACAGGGGGATTGCGCTACGATAGATATCAATTCATGCAGCGGCATATCAGCCGAGACGGCGGCGGGTTCTTTCAAAATGGCATATTCAATCGATTGCTTTTCTGTCAGCGCTTTTTGTAAGGAGCAGACCGAAACTACGCCAATAAATTTCTGGCCTTTTTCGATCAGATATCCATAACTCCTGTCTTCATCATCCAGAACTTTCAGAGCCGAGCGAGGGCCAAAACCTGTGGCTATATGGAGCAGAGCTTCTTGCCGACGACGAGCAACATCTTTTGCTGAGAATACATGGCTAATATCTACACCTCGGAAGAACGTTTTGACGTAATCATTGACAGGATTATTCAGGATCTCATCAGGTGTACCCACTTGTACAATGATGCCCCCCTGCATGATCGCAATGCGATCACCAATGCGCATTGCTTCATCCAAGTCATGGGAAATAAATATAATCGTGCGCTGGTGCTCGCCCTGCAGACGTAGTACTTCGTCCTGCATTTCGGTACGGATCAGGGGATCGAGAGCAGAGAAGGCTTCATCCATCAACAGAATATCGGGATTATTGGCTAATGCTCTAGCCAACCCGATACGCTGTTGCATACCGCCGGAAAGCTCATCAGGATATGACAGAGCGTAGTTTTCCAGATTCACTTGTTTCAAGGTTTCAAGTGCCTTGTTGTGACGCTCTTTTTTGGGAATGCCGGCAAGTTCCATCCCAAACGCGGTATTTTCCAGAACATTTAAATGGGGCATGAGTGCAAATGACTGGAAAACCATACTGATTTTACTGCGGCGAACCTCCCTCAGTTGGATGTCTGAAATAGCAGCAATATCTTTTCCATCAATGAGAACCTGACCTCTGGTGGGTTCTATCAGACGATTGAGAAGGCGTACCAGCGTGGATTTACCTGAACCGGATAACCCCATGATGACAAACACTTCGCCTTCTTCAATAGCCAGATTGGCATTTTGCACTCCAATTGCTAGGCCGGTTTTTTCAAAAATCTGTTCCTTGTTGAGACCGGATTCTAATAACTTAAATGCGGGTTCTGGATGATCGCCGAAAATTTTATATAAATTTTTAACTTCGAGTTTAATTGTCATGCAATAAATATTTTCCGTTTGTTAATGATATATTTTCTTTATTACTCCGAATCATTTTTTTCACATATCTACCCTAGCACACTGAAATATGCTGACAACCCCTTGTTCAGAATTATTAATAAAAATGGATATTTATTATGGCGTAATGTTTGTGACTATAATTTGATTTTTAATCTTTTTTAAGAAAGTAAATGCTTAATCCTAAAAGCGTATTTTAGGTGGTATTAATGATATATCTTACTGTTATATAGTTATTTTTTATTTATTGGGGTGTTGTTTTTTGATATGTTTCAGAAAATTTCAATTAATCTGTATTTTGGTTTTACATACAATAAAAATATTGTAATCAATAAGGTATTTTAATTTATTTTAACGATTTTATATCAGGGTATGTAGAAAAAAAGCTAAATTTTGGTGAAAGCAATACATTTATTCCCTTCATTTTTCAAGTCGCAGTCTTGTTGACTGCTTTCACTTACTCTAGCCAGATCGTTATCTATATCTATGCCTTGGGAATTCGTTTTACTTGCTACCGTACTGCAACTTGAAATTTATTAGACACAGTATAGTAATTACTTATATATCTCATCAGACAGATCTTGCGTTGTAGAGAAGGCAGGCAAAATTGTACCAAACACAACTGTGTTTGCCATAAATGATAACGCTTCTGGTAAAATTACTTTCTGAGTACCGCTGTAGCCAATAATAAAAACTAACATTTTTGTATTATATTCGGATAATCTATTTATGAAATAAATACAATATACGTTGTATTTTTTTATAAAAGCCACTATATATAGTGGCTTTATCTTTTTTGAATGAACCCCATCAAAAATAGGGTGTTCAATCAGATTGGCAATCCTCTGATTTTTATTGTCAGAGGGCGGGATGGTTTCTTTATCAAATTGTCAGATGTGTAACTGAATTCATCATTGCAAATTGATGAAGGAGAGATTTAGGCTAGTATAGAAATTATTAACAATAAATTAAATGGAGGTAGTTTATGTATCATCATTACCTGAATACTCCAGAAGGTTTTCCGAAACCTTATGTACATATCACTGCAGATGATGAAGGAGTCACTAGCATCTACTTTGTTAATGAAAAGAAAGAATTAGAATCTAAAAACACGATTACTAAGCAGTGTGTAAAAGAGTTACAGGAATATTTCAAAGGAAAACGACATACATTCACGGTTCCTTTGAGCATGAAGGGAACAGAATTCCAGAAGCGAGTCTGGCAGCAGCTCTGCAACATCCCTTTTGGCGACATGTGGAGTTATAAACAATTGGCATTGACTCTGGGGTCCGTTAATTATTGCCGTGCTGTAGGAATGGCAAACTCACGTAATCCCATTTCCCTGATTGTACCCTGCCATCGAGTGATTGGGCATGATGGTAAGTTAGTCGGCTATACTGGTGGACTAGATATCAAAGTGTGGTTGCTGGAACATGAAAAGAATAAAAAAATTAAAGCTAAACAGAGTTGAACAAAATACTAGTTTATTTATGAAATTACTACTAAAGTATAAAATAACTTTATGAAATAAAACAAAACGTGCGTTTTTCACATTTTGTTATATATTTCGTGATCTACGTTACAGACAGTAGACTATATTATTGTTGTACTGTATGTGACACAGAGTTTGTGTCTTATTTATTAAAGGTAAGTTTGATGTCAAAAATTAAAGGTAACGTTAAGTGGTTTAATGAATCCAAAGGATTCGGTTTTATCACTCCAGAAGATGGTAGCAAAGATGTTTTCGTACACTTTTCCGCCATTCAGTCTAACGGTTTCAAAACTTTGGCTGAAGGTCAAAGAGTCGAGTTTGAAATCACTGAGGGTGCGAAAGGTCCATCTGCTGCAAACGTTGTCCCAATCTAATTTCTATCCCCGTATTTTGAAAACCCGTTTACTACAACGGGTTTTTTATGTTTTTGAGCGCAACTTGATTTAGAACCTATTCATCACAGCAAAAGCAAACGTTGTCATCAATAATGAGCCCACTAGGTTTGCCAGAATACTGCTCAATGCCCAGCCGATTTTTCCAGCCTGTAACAAATAAACAACTTCAACAGAAAAGGTGGAAAAGGTTGTCAACCCACCACAGAAACCTGTGGTCAGCATCAATTTCCAAACTGGATCAAGGTGTGTGGCCTTATTAAAATAAGCCAATCCCAACCCAATGATAAATGCCCCAACGCAGTTAGCCGTCAGCGTACCAACGGCAAGAGGAGTAGAGGCATTATTCAGGCGGGAGCTAATTAACCAGCGTAATACACTGCCCAAGCCACCACCTATAAATACAGCAAAAATAATATTTATCATGATGGTGGCGGCAGGTTATTTGACTTCCATACCTTTGGCCTGCATATCAGCATGATAAGAAGAGCGGACAAATGGACCACAGGCAGCATGGGTAAAGCCCATTTCCAGTGCGGCTTCTTTCATCTCGTCAAATTCAGCCGGGCTGACATAACGCTGGACTGGCAGGTGATGGCGACTTGGCTGTAAATATTGGCCTAATGTCAGCATGGTGACACCATGACGACGCAAATCGCGCATCACTTCTAAAATTTCTTCGTTGGTCTCGCCCAATCCCACCATCAAACCTGACTTGGTTGGGATATTTGGATGAGTTTCCTTGAATTTTTCCAGTAGCTTCAACGACCACTCGTAGTTAGCACCTGGGCGAACCTGACGATATACCCGTGGTACGTTTTCCAGATTGTGGTTAAATACATCAGGTGGTGTCGCTGTCAAAATTTCCAGCGCACGATCCATGCGGCCACGGAAATCAGGTACTAGTGTTTCGATTTTAATTGATGGGTTTTTTTCGCGAATGGCAGAGATACAGTCGGCAAAATGCTGTGCGCCGCCATCACGCAGATCATCACGGTCAACAGAGGTGATCACGACATAACGCAGAGCCATATCTTGAATGGTTTGCGCGAGCTTGGTGGGCTCATTGGTATCTGGTGCAGTCGGGCGACCATGTGCCACGTCGCAGAATGGGCAGCGACGGGTACAAATCGCACCAAGGATCATAAAGGTAGCTGTTCCGTGGTTAAAGCACTCGGCTAGGTTAGGGCAGGAGGCTTCTTCACAGACGGAATGCAAACCATTTTTGCGCATTGCCGCTTTGATGCCCTGAATGCGGCTGGAATCCGCAGGAAGTTTGATTTTCATCCACTCAGGTTTACGCAAGAGTGCTTCACGTTCTGTGGCCACTGTTTTTACAGGGATCAGAGCCATTTTATCTGCGTCGCGATATTTGACACCGCGTTCCATCTGAATTGGTTTACTCATAATCGTGCCGGTTCCAGTTATATTCTTCAGATTTTGATTTATTGTCTAATCCCTATATCAGAGCCATCAGATCAATAAATCCATTCAATTTTTTTTGAAAAATGTTAAAAAATTATATCATCTTTCATCGATTAGTTGAAATCCCAAGATCCGGCAGAATTTTTCCACCAGAACAGGTTGTACATCTTCAACCGTTACCTCTGCTACGAGGTGACTGAGTTGAGTCATCTGCATTCCCGCATAACCACATGGATTAATGCGTAAAAATGGCTGTAAGTCCATTGCAATATTCAGTGCCAGACCGTGGAAAGAGCACCCTTTACGGATACGCAGCCCAAGTGAACATATTTTGTTGTTTTGGACATAAACACCCGGCGCATCTGGACGGGCATGCGCTTCTACACCAAAATAAGCCAAGGTTTCGATTACGGTATTCTCGATTGCGGTCACCAACTGGCGCACACCAATTTTCGCCCGTTTCAAATCGACTAAGACATACATGACTTGTTGCCCAGGGCCATGATAGGTTACTTGGCCGCCCCTGTCGGATTGAATAACGGGAATCTCACCTGGTGTAAGCACATGCTCGGCTTTACCTGCCTGACCTTGCGTAAACACTTTTTCGTGCTGGACGAGCCAAATTTCATCGGATGTTTCCGCAGTACGCTGCTCAGTAAACTGGTGCATAGCATCAGAAACTGGTTCGTAAGGCTGGATACCCAGCTGGCGTAAAATAACGGTGTTATGTTGCAATGGGAACTTCATCATTCGTTAACAAAAATTACCCGCCAGTATAACGTCCTAAAAGGATTCCCACCAGTTTGAGAATGCTTTAATGCAATAATATTGTTAATTAGACGAATATATTTAAATTTTATATTATGATGGTTATATATTTCGATGATTTCTCCTTTAATCTCTGTTTGAGCTAACAGATGGTCAGAAAAAACCAACTCCTGATTGTGGGGCATCTTTGTAGTTTTCTGGTGCTTCTTTACAGCCTCTCTATGTTGCTGCCTATTTTTGTTGCACTATTTTATAAAGAAAAAAGTGTGTTTGCCTTTTTTGAGACGTTGCTTATTGGATTGAGTGCCGGAAGCGTTGGTTGGTATTTTACCCGCAAAACTAAGGCACAACCCAGTACCCAAGATGGATTTCTTATCATCGTGTTGTTCTGGCTGCTCTTTTCACTGCTCAGTGCTTTGCCTTTTGTCCTTGATAAAAGCCTGAATATCAACCTTGTGGATGCGGTGTTTGAAGGTGTGTCGGGTATCACAACGACGGGGGCAACGGTACTGAATGATGTGTCTGCATTACCCAAGTCTATTCTCTATTATCGTGCACAGCTTAATTTTATTGGTGGATTGGGAGTTATCGTGCTGGCTGTTGCGATTCTGCCTTTGCTCGGTATTGGTGGGGTAAAACTCTATCAATCAGAAATGCCTGGTCCTTTTAAAGAAGAGCGCCTGACCCCTCGCCTTGCCGACAGTGCTAAAAGTTTATGGCTGGTTTATCTGCTGTTGGGTGCTCTATGTTCGGTGAGTTTTAAAGTAGCGGGAATGTCGTGGTTTGATGCCGTTTGTCATGGAATTTCGACCGTTTCTTTAGGTGGATTTTCGACCCGCAATGAAGGCCTTGGTTATTATGACAGTGCAGCTATTGAAATGGTGGGGGGCATTTTCTCGGTATTGGCGGCAGTCAACTTTACGCTCTATTTTGTTGCACTGACACGCAGAAGCCTAAAACCACTGTTGAAAAATGCCGAACTGAAATTTTTTCTGCTGGTGCTGGCGGCGGTAGTTTGCATTATCTGGCTGGAGTTATATCGCTCGGGTATGTATGGTATGAAGGAAGCCTTCGTTCATGGTTTTTTCATGACCAGTTCCATGATGACCGATAATGGCCTGGCGACTTCAGATTATGCCCAATGGCCTTCCCACACGATATTGATGCTGTTAGCAGTCAGTTTCTTTGGGGGCTGTGTGGGATCGACGTGTGGCGGTATTAAGGCACTCCGTTTCCTGATCCTGGCAAAGCAGAGTATCAGCGAAATTAATCAGCTTGTTCATCCGAATGCCATTTCAACGATTAAAGTTGGCCAGTCTTCGGTTCATGAAAGGGTACTGCGCTCGGTCTGGGGTTTTTTCTTTTTGTATGTCTTTTTCAGCTGTTTCTTTATCTGGGCATTGAATCTGTTGGGTTATGATTTAGTGACCTCGTTTGCTACCGTTGCTGCCTGTATCAATAATATGGGAGTCGGTTATGGCGCAACCGCGCAAGGTTTCGGTGATCTTGATGCTGTCGCGAAATGGATGATGTGTGCGGCCATGTTATTGGGGCGTCTTGAAATTTATCCGATCCTGATCCTCTGTTCGAAGGCATTCTGGCGTTTTTGAGGTGGCAGTGAACACGAGCTGGTTGTGTTCGTTACATCATTAATGATATTGATAATTATTATCAAAATGATATTGATTTAAGATATTGCTTAAAGTATGTTGACTCATATTTTATCAATAAAGAGATAACAAGCCTTTTTGTTAATATAATATTATGTCTTCAACCTACTCTATTTTTACTCTGTTCTTAAAAGAACGAATCTTGGTATCACCATCCATATTACGCTGTGTTTTCCAAGGGCCTGACGTACACAGGATGCGGAGATATGCACCTGATCAACGTATTAAATTACTGTTTCCTGTTCAAAATAACCCTGCACTAAAGTTAGAGGGTGGGGAAGAATGGCGTCGTGATTACATGGCGATACCTAAAGAGCAGCGTCCATTGATGCGAACTTACACATTGAGAGCGTTACGAATTGAAAAGCACGAAATGGATGTTGAGTTTGTTCTGCATGGAAAAAACAGTCCGGTATCCAATTGGTTATCCCATGCAAACCTGGGGGATACACTCCAAATTGTTGCTCCGATGGCAGGTTTGGATGGCTGTATGGAAAATAGCGTGGGAGGGTGTGAATGGGATCCTCCTGAGCACATGTGTCAAACACTCCTGATCGCCGATGAGACTGCCTTGCCAGCCGCTTTGGGTATCCTCGAACAATTAGCTCAGCGTGATAACCCACCTTATGTTCAGGCATTCTTTGAAGTTCCTGAGCAAGGGGATTGTGTCAATGTAGAGCATTTCACATTTGCTGATGTGTTCTGGTTGCCCCGAGAGACTGAAGGAAAGTATCAGTATGGTAAACGGCTGATAGAGGAAGTTTCCCGGCACGTCACTATTCCAGAATCAGCGTTTATCAAAGAACAAGCTCTGGATGAGAAGACCACATCAGAGGGTGAGTTATGGGAAAGGGCGACAAGTGAAAATAATGAGGCTCGTTTTTACGGTTGGATTGCAGCAGAATCCTCTGTGGTAAAGAAACTGCGTCAGTATTTGCTTCAGGAACGTCATTTAGATCGTTCATTAATCAATTTCATGGCGTATTGGTCGAAATCTTCATCTAAGGATGATCACGCATGATTTGATGAATTTCATCATGAATTGTAGCTTTTAAAATGCCCCGACTGGGGCATTAAATACTTAATCAATCACGTTGTGGCTGTTTAATCACAGAACCACTCGCACCAGCTCCAGATTACCTAACTCTTCATACAGCGTTTCAACCTGCTCAATATGTGTGGCATTGATAGTGATGGAAACCGAGTGGTAATTACCTTTGCTGCTTGGTTTCACAACTGGGGAGTAATCGCCCGGCGCATGGCGCTGAACCACTTCAATAACTTGATCCACCAGCTCAGGTTGAGCTAAGCCCATCACTTTGTAAGTGAATGAGCAGGGGAACTCAAGCAGTTCATTTAATTTTGTTTTCATGGGCACTCCTAGTTTACTTGCCACGGCAACGTGGTAGTTTTTGCCGTGGCGTGATTATTTTCTAACAATTAGTGACTAATATAAGGTTCAATGCTTACCTTTCAAGGGATCAACCAAACCAATGATGGAACATCAATTTGATGTAATCGATCATACGGCTGAAGAAACCTCCTTCTTTGATTTCCTGCATCACGACCAATGGACGTTGTTCAATGGTTTTACCATCAAGTTGGAAGTTGATAGTACCGACGACTTGATCTTTGGCAAGTGGGGCATGTAGTTCGGTATTGTTCAATACGTAGCTGGCTTTCAGATCTTTCAGGCGGCCACGGGGAATAGTCAGGTAAACATTTTTATCGACGCCCAGTTGTACCTTATCAGCATCACCAAACCAGACTGGTTCTGAGGCAAATTCTTTACCCACCTGCAATGGCGAGACCGTTTCGAAGAAGCGGAAACCCCAAGTCAGCAGTTTTTTGCTGTCGGTTTCACGGCCTTTGAATGTTGGGCTGCCCATGACGACAGAAATTAGGCGCATATTACTTTCGGTGGCGGAAGAAACAAGGTTATAACCGGCGCCACTGGTGTGGCCAGTTTTGATGCCATCCACATTCAGGCTTTTATCCCATAGCAGCCCGTTACGGTTAGGCTGATGGATATTGTTGTAAGTAAATTCTTTCTCTTTGTAGATTGCATACTCATCCGGTACATCACGGATCAGAGCCTGACCAATCAGTGCCATATCATGGGCAGAACTGTACTGACCTGCTGCATCTAGGCCATGGACAGTCTCAAAGTGTGTGTTTTGCAACTCTAGATTCTGCACATACTTATTCATCAGGTTGACGAATGCATCTTGACTGCCTGCCACATAGTCAGCCATTGCGACACAGGCATCATTACCGGATTGCAGGTTGATACCACGGGAAAGCATGGCAACAGAGACTTGATCGCCGGGTTTCAAAAACATCAGTGAGGAGCCTTTAAACACCGGATTGCCCGTTGCCCAAGCATCCTTACCGACGGTAACAGTGTCATTCGGACCGATTTTCCCTGATTTGATGGCTTGACCAATCACATAGCTGGTCATCATCTTCGTCAAACTGGCGGGATCACGTCGGATATCCGAATTTTTTTCTGCCAATATCTTGCCTGAATTGTAATCAATCAGAATATAGGCTTCTGCATCGGTTTGAGGAACGCCGGGGATCATGGTTTTGAAATTATCATCCGTGTTGGCGAATGCAGAAGCGCTGGCAGCCAGAGCGATGCCTAAGGTGGCATTTTTAATAAAACGGGAAGTAGCTATGTATTTCATGATTGATTAGGTAGCATCCGTGAGAAAGGGATTGATAATAAGCGACATAATAACAAATGACAAAAAAGCTGACATTAAACAAAATTGAGTGAGTTGAAGGTTTACACTTTTTTACCCGGTTGTTTTTTACCCATCTGCTGATATTGACGGAATTGTCGAATATCAGCAGATGATTGGCTAGTCAGGGGGCAACAATAAAGGAGGATTGATGCATCTGGTCAGTCAATTTCTTTTGCAGTTCCGTTGCTTGCTGGCGGCTGCTGAGAGGCCCCAGTTGAACGCGATGGACATTGCCAAATTGCATAATACGGCCTTGTACATTAAAGCGCTGGCTTAATGATTGTTGCCACTCTTTGGCTTTCTGTTCAGAACTAATGGCACCAACTTGTACCATGAAACCGCCCGTTGATGTGGCGGCAGGTTCAGGTGTCACGGGGGGAGTCGCAACAGGTTCAGTCTGTGGCTGCAATATCCATTTTGTCTCTGATTGCTTTGGTGCAGATGGTGTTCCCACGGGCGGTGACGTGAGAAACGGATTTTCTGTATTCCCAGACAGATTCTGCTCAGCAGCAGGTTGGCCCACAGTATTTTGCTCTGCGATATTCTGTTCAGATGGGCTGCTCATCATGGCTGGTGCGCCAATATTGGGCCTGTCAGGTAAAGCATAACTTTGTTTGACGATAGTCGCGCCTTCTGTCCCCAAGCCAGAAACTGATCCATCAGGTGCAACTTGAATTCCATCCAGTTTGACTCTGCTTTGTGGCATCAGATTCAGGCGTTCCGCCGCCGCCCGCGATAATTCAATGATTTTTCCCGGCTTATTATCAGGGCCACGGTCATTAATTCTGACAATTATCATGCGCCCGTTGCTCAAATTAGTGACCCGCACATAGCTTGGAATAGGCAATGTGGGGTGTGCCGCCGTTAAAGCATAAGGACTGGCTCGTTCACCGATTGCTGTCAGTTTTCCATTCGCTTCTTCACCGAACCCACTGGCATAACCCGTCTGGGTGAAGTTAGCTGAGTCCTGCACGATGCGATAGGATTGCCCATCCCTTTGATAGTCTTGGTTGGCACTTGGGTGATAAGGCTCATATTGAGGTTCTGCACCCAATACCTCACGGGTTGGAACAGGAGGAATGGAGGAGTCCTCCCTTTCATTACCTGTTGTTGTACAGCCTGATATCAGTACAGCCACGATGCCGAGTATAAGCCATTGTTGACGCATGAAACCTCTTCCTTATAAACTTTTGGACAATAACTTGCGATGCGTATGTATTGACATGATAATGCCGAATCCCGCCATTAAGACAATTAATGCCGAACCGCCATAGCTAATCAGCGGCAGGGGAACACCGACTACAGGCAGGATACCGCTCACCATGCCGATATTTACGAAGACATAGACAAATAGAATTAGTATTAAACCACCCACCATCACCCGACCAAAAGTATTTTGTGCTCTGGCGGCAATAATCAAACCCCGTATGATGAGCAGTAGATAGAGAGCCAGCAAGACAAGAACACCCACCAGCCCCAGTTCTTCAGAGAGAACAGCGAAAATGAAATCTGTATGGCGTTCAGGTAGAAATTCCAATTGCGACTGTGTTCCTTGTAGCCAGCCTTTGCCAAATTCCCCTCCTGAGCCAATAGCGATTTTAGACTGGATGATGTGATAGCCCTTACCCAGAGGATCACTTTCAGGATCCAGCAGCATCATGACTCTGGCACGTTGGTAGTCATGCATTAAAAAGAACCACAATATCGGAAGAAAACAGGCAATCAATAAAATGGCAATGGTGATTAACCGCCAGTTCATTCCTGCCAGAAACAAAATGAATACACCAGAGGCGGCAATCAGGATAGAGGTTCCCAAGTCTGGCTGTGCGGCGACCAGTAGGGTAGGCAAGAATGTCAGAATCAGTGCAATCCCCGTATTTTTCAATGAGGGAGGGCAGAGATCACGGTTCATGAAACGGGCAACCATCAAAGGAACGGCAATTTTAGCAATTTCCGATGGCTGAAAGCGCACAATGCCCAGATCCAGCCAGCGTTGTGCACCCTTACTTATGTGCCCAAAAACATCAACAAGGACTAGTAGGAACACGCATCCAATATAAAGATAAGGTGCCCAGTTCTCGTATATGCGTGGCGGGACTTGAGCCAAGACGATCATGACTATCAGCCCCATGATAACCTGACCGACTTTACGCTCCATCATGTCAACGTCTTGCCCACTGGCACTCCACATAATGAAAAGACTGTAGACTAACAATGCCAGAATGCACAGCAGCAGTGGGATATCGATATGTACTCTGGTCCAGAAAGGAACCTTTTTCTGAGAGTCTGTCATGGCGTTACTCAATTAGCTTGTGTTCCGGTTACGGCCGGAGCCGCAACGGGAGTGATGCGCTCGCTATCCTTGATTAAAATATGATCCAGAATTTGACGAATTATCGTTCCAACCGCGGGTCCTGAGCCGCCGTTTTCCAGAATAATAGAAATGGCAACCGTTGGGCTGTCATAGGGCGCGAAGGCTATCATTAGTTTGTGGTCACGCAGATGTTCTGCCAGTTTGCTTGCATTATAGGTTTCATAGCTGAATACCTGTGCGGTGCCCGATTTTACGGCTGCTTTGTATGGTGCACCGGCAAAGAACCTGCGTGCGGTGCCGTTTGGGGCATTGGCGACACCGTACATGCCATCTTTGGCAATTTCCCAGTAGCCGGAATGGATATCACCAATCGAATGATTTACAGGAGGTTGGTAAGGATGCATTTCGCCATTCACGCGAGTACCCAGCAAGAAATGTGGCGTTTTTACTTCGCCATCATTGATTAATATCATCAGAGCCTTCACCATCTGCATAGGGGTGGCTGTCCAGTATCCTTGACCGATGCCGACAGAAATGGTGTCACCTTGATACCACGGTTTTTTATAGCGTTTCACTTTCCATTCTCGGGTTGGCATGTTGCCGGGAGTTTCCTCCCTCAAATCAATACCTGTAAATTGACCATAACCAAACCTTGACATCCATTCGGAAAGCCTATCGATGCCCATATCATAGGCTAGTTGATAGAAAAAAGTATCTGCCGATTCAACGATAGATTTATGCACATTCAGCTTACCGTGTCCCCAGCGTTTCCAGTCACGATAACGTTTTTCTGAACCGGGTAGCTGCCACCAGCCGGGATCGAATATCGTGGTGTTCTTTGTGATGATATCGCTACTCAGTGCCGCAGAGGCAATAAAAGGCTTAACCGTTGATGCCGGTGGGTAAGCCCCTTGGGTTGCGCGGTTAATTAGCGGACGGTTAGGGTCGTTGAGCAGATTTTTATAATCCTTACTGGAAATCCCATCCACAAACAGGTTGGGGTCATAGCTTGGGTTCGATACCATTGCCAACACTTCCCCAGTACGAGGATCAGTGACCACGACAGCAGCACGGCTGGTCGTCAGGATTTGTTCAATATAGTTTTGCAGATTCAAATCTATCGACAGGTAGATATCTTTACCAGCCTGTGGGGGTTGTTCATGTAACTGGCGGATCACCCTGCCCCGGTTGTTGACTTCAACTTCTTCATAGCCGGGTTTGCCATGCAGAGTTGATTCATAATAACGCTCAATGCCCAGCTTACCGATATCATGGGTAGCTGCATAGTCAGCGAGAATACCCTCTTTCTCAAGCCGTTCTACGTCCTTGTCATTGATTTTGGCGACATAACCAATCACGTGGGTGAGAGCGGAACCAAAAGGGTACTCGCGACGCTGATAGCCCTTGATTTCCAGTCCTGGAAAACGATATTGGTTGACGTAAAACCGAGCAACCTGTACTTGGTTCAGAGATGTTTTCAAAGGAACGGAAGTAAAACGACGTGCGCGTTGACGTTCTTTCTTGAAGTTTTCTATATCTTCATCGGTCAGGTCAACTATGGAGCGCAACTCATCCAGAGTTTTGTCAAGATTATCGATTTTCTGTGGAATGATTTCTAATTGGTAAATAGTGCGGTTAGTCGCTAATGGTGTTCCATTACGGTCATAAATGATACCCCGACTTGGGGCAATGGGAACGAGCTTAATGCGGTTCCCATTTGAGCGGGTCTGGTAATCTTCGTGGCGAATGATCTGGAGATTATAAAGATTGGCAATCAGAATCCCCGTTAAAATGATAATGCCAATGAACGCCACGAGTGCACGGCGCATAAAAAGGGCTGATTCAGCCGTATGATCGCGAAAAGGGGTTCGTTTATTCTTCATCCCATTGCCAGAATTCACGGTGATAGATTACCCAATTTATTCCCGATGGTAAGGGTGATTAGTCGTGATACTCCACGCCCGATAAAGGCTTTCAGCAACCAGAACCCGTACCAGAGGGTGTGGCAGCGTCAGTGGAGAAAGTGACCAACTTTGCTCTGCGGCAGCTTTGCAGGCCGGAGCCAGACCTTCTGGGCCACCAATAAGCAAACTGACATTTCTGCCGTCCTGTTTCCAGCGTTCGAGCTGTTGTGCTAACTGCGGGGTATCCCAACGAGATCCGGGAATATCCAGTGTCACAATGCGGTTGCCTTTGCCGACAGCCGTCAGCATTTGTTCGCCTTCTTTTTCAAGAATACGTTTGATGTCAGCATTTTTACCTCGTTTCCCTGCTGGGACTTCAATCAGCTCAAAAGGCATGTCCTTGGGAAAACGGTGCAAATAATCGATAAAGCCGGTCTGAACCCAGTCCGGCATTTTTGTTCCTACAGCGACCAATTGTAACTTCAAACTCAACTCCAGAGTTTTTCCAGTTCGTACATGCGACGGCTGTCTTCCTGCATGACATGTATCATTATTTCGCCGAGGTCAACGACTATCCAGTCTGAGATGCCTTGCCCTTCAACACCCAGCGGCATAATTCCGGCTTCGCGGCAGTCATCAACCAGATTGTCTGCCACGGACATCAGGTGACGGGTTGATGTGCCAGTGCAGATCACCATGCAGTCGGTAATACTGGATTTTCCACGAACATCTATAGAAACAATATCCTGTGCTTTGGAATCTTCAAGTTTATCAATAACAAATTTTTGTAGTTCTGTGCCTTGCAAAAGGATCACCTTAATTTCATCAAATTGGTTGAATAATGCAGAATAATAGCATGCCAATCTCTGTAAAAGTAAGCGACTCAGCGGCAAATCACAGTATGTTTTCGTTATTGTCGATATAGTCCCCGTGAATCGATATAATTTTGTATCGCTGGAGGCAGTAAATCATCACAACTCAGCCCTTGCTGATGGCGTTGACGAATATCAGTTGCTGAGATGTTTAATAACGGAGTAGCAGCCAGATAAATACAACCATGTGGTTTTTGGCTCAATGATATTGGAGTGTCAATTTTGTGCTGTTCAAGCCATTTCTGCATATCTGAGGTTGAAAGTTGGCTTTGATAACCCGGACGTGAGCAGACCAGAAGGTGGCAGATACCCAGTAATTCTTCCCATTTATACCATGTATGGATGGATTGCAGTGAATCCTGTCCGATGATGAATGCCAGTGGCCGTTGCTCGCCGACTTCTTGACGAAAGGATTTCAGCGTTTCTATCGTATAAGAGGGCGTCTGACGTTCCAGTTCACGGGTATCGACGGTAAAAAGCGGGTTGTCCTGTACGGCCAGACGAACCATCTCCAACCGTTGACTGGCGGTTGCTTCAGGTTGTGGGCGATGTGGCGGAACATGGTTTGGTAGTAAAATGACCTGTTTTAGCCCTACCTGTTTCGCTAATGCCTCCACAGGGCGCAAGTGACCATAATGAATGGGATCGAATGTGCCCCCAAACAGTGCCTGAATAATCGGGGAGCTCGGGGCTATTGTTGAATCAGTGGAATGAAGCATTCAAGAAGCTCTCTGGTAATGTTTTTCCGCATAACAGCATGGAAAGCGTTTCCAGGTCAGCCCAAATAGATTGGCCATAATCCTGTTTGACACACAGTTCCATCTGGATCAGCAAATGTATGGCTGATTGCAGATCTTGCAGTGACAAGCGCTGTAGTGCGGCTGTCAGCAGTGATCGACGGTTTTGCCAAACTTTGTGTTGATCAAACAGTGTCTTCAAAGGGGTCGTCTTATCCTGACGTTTGAGGATTAACAGCAGCATTAGCTCCCGTTGTATAGTGCGAAGCAGGATGACCGCCTCAGTATCTTCTTGTCGAAGTTGTTTCAGTATATGCCACGCCCGTTTGATTTTGCCTGCCAGCAGGGCATCAACCCAGTGATAGGGGGCAAAATGTGCTGCATCGTTGACAGCTTCTTCAACACGGGGAAGCGTCAGCCGATTATCGGGATGGAGCAGAGAAAGGCGTTCCAGCGCCTGAGCCAGTGCCAATAAATTTCCCTCATAGCAATAGCACAGTAGTTGGTTAGCTTCATCTTCCAGTGATAGCCCCATGCTTCTGGCACGTTGTGCCACCCATTGAGGAAGACGGTTTTGTTCAGGGGTCAGACAACTGACGTACACGCCATTTTGCCCAAGTGTTTTGAACCACGGGCTATTTTCCTGCGCCTTGGTGAGTTTGTGCCCACGTAATATCAATAAGATATCTGCGTGCAACAATCCAGACAGCTTGGTTAGTCGTTCTATCATTGCTGCATTTGGGCCATTTTCCGGCAGTAGCAGGGTAAGCGACTGGCGAGAGGAAAACAGGCTGAGTGACTGGCACAGGCTGAAGATTTCTTCCCATTCAGTATGGTTATCCAAAGAAAAGGTGAAATGCTCCAGAAAGCCATGCTGTTCAGCCACTCTGCGGATGCTGTCCTGACTTTCCTGCAACAGTAACGGCTCGTTGCCCCATAGCAGGTAATTGTTTCGCAGCCCTTCATTGAGCTGCGAAAGGAGTTGTTCAGGATAGAGTCGGATCATTGCTTTTGTGCAGTCGCTGCTTGCTGTTTTTCTTCAGTTTTCAAGAGTTCTGCACTGTGAACGGTCAGCAACTGGCGCATAAGCTGGTGGGCTGCTTGCTCGCGCATTTCCTGCTGAATCAGTTCATTTTCCGCATCCTTTGCCAGTGCCTCCAGCGGGTTATCGAAGAAAGAACGATCAACCCTTGCTCGCAATGGATAGATACCGCCATTCGGCATGAGTACTTGGGCATCAACGTACAGTACTAATTGACGTTCCGCCGCTTTACCATCCTGAAATACAGAAGCAGTCTCTTTGTGCTCATTAGAACCCAAGAGTTTCAGGATCGGTACTGAGGCATCGCCACGTTCAACAATCTTGACATCGTTCAGACGAAGTTGCTGGCGTACTGCTCTGGCCAGAGGCCCGTAGGGATCACCTGAACTTAATTGTAATGTTTGAAGTTCTTTTGGTACCTGTGTTGTGCCACGAAGATGAAAACCACAGCCAGCGGTGACCAGCACCGCTAACCCCAGAAACAACGTGAAAATACCATGCCGCACATTATTTCCTACCAAAATATGGACTCCTGTTATCAGCCGACGACCAGATTCAGCAATTTGCCTGGAACATAGATGACTTTACGAATACTGACGCCTTCAAGGTATTTCGCAACGCTGTACTCTTTTGCCGCCATCTCTTGGACATACTCTTTTGTCGCATCTGCGGGTACGGTAATGCGACCACGAACCTTACCGTTAATCTGGATGATGACCAACTTGGTATCATCCACCATTGCCTGCTCATCAGCCTGTGGCCATGCAGCAGTGTCAATGTCGCTTTCATTACCAAGTTCTTTCCACATCACGAAACAAGCGTGTGGCGTGATAGGGGAAAGCATACGCACAACCGCAGTCAGTGCTTCCTGCATTAAAGCGCGATCCTGCTCGGTTTCCTGTGGGACACGAGTCAGCTTGTTCATCAGCTCCATGATAGCCGCAACTGCAGTATTGAATGCTTGACGACGGCCGATATCATCGGTGACTTTCGCAAGGGTTTTATGTAAGTCACGACGCAAATCTTTCTGTTCAGTCGTCAGGCTGGCGATATCCAGCGGCTGGGTTGCTCCTTTGCTGCTGTGTTCATACACCAGGCGCCAGACACGTTTAAGGAAGCGGTTAGCGCCTTCTACGCCAGATTCTTGCCATTCCAGTGTCAGTTCTGGTGGCGCAGCGAACATCATGAACAAGCGAACGGTATCAGCGCCGTATTTATCGACCATAATTTGTGGATCGATACCGTTATTTTTGGATTTAGACATTTTGCTCATGCCAGTATAGACCAGCTCATGACCGTCTTGATCCACCGCCTTCACGATGCGGCCTTTATCATCACGCTCAACAATCGCGTCAGCTGGGGATACCCAGACTTTTTCGCCGCTGTTGCCGGTGTAATAGAATGCATCTGCCAGAACCATACCTTGGCACAGCAGGCGTTTGGCTGGTTCGTCAGAATTGACCATCCCAGAATCACGCATCAGCTTGTGGAAGAAACGGAAGTACATCAAGTGCATGATGGCGTGTTCAATACCACCGATGTATTGATCCACTGGCAGCCAATAGTTAGCGGCGGCCGGATCGAGCATACCTTTGTCATAATCTGGGCAGGTATAGCGTGCGTAGTACCATGATGATTCCATGAAAGTATCGAAAGTATCGGTTTCACGCAGCGCTGGTTGACCATTGATAGTCGTTTTGGCCCACTCAGGATCTGCTTTGATTGGGCTGGTGATGCCATTCATCACAACATCTTCTGGCAGGATAACTGGCAGTTGATCTTCTGGAACAGGAACGACAGTGCCATCTTCCAGTGTCGCCATTGGAATTGGCGCCCCCCAATAACGTTGACGGGAAACACCCCAGTCACGCAGACGATAGTTAACCTTACGGTTGCCAGCACCCATCTCGACCAGTTTATCTGCGATAGCATTGAAGCCTTCTTCATTGCTCAGTCCACTGAATTCACCGGAATTAACCAGTGCATTTTTATCAGTAGCTGCGCCTTCCTGAACAGTTGGCACATTGCCGTCGTTGTCCAGAATGACGGTTTTCATTGGCAGGCTGTACTTGGTTGCAAATTCCCAGTCGCGCTGATCATGGGCTGGGACTGCCATCACTGCGCCTGTACCGTATTCCATCAGAACAAAGTTAGCGACCCAGATAGCAATTTTTTCGTTGGTCAATGGATGAATTGCGAACATGCCTGTTGGCACACCTTTTTTCTCCATAGTGGCCATATCAGCTTCGGCAACTTTGGTATTGCGGCATTCGTTGATGAACTCAGCCAGTTCAGGATTATTTTCCGCTGCCTGTTTTGCCAGAGGATGGCCAGATGCAACAGCGACATAGGTCGTTCCCATGAATGTATCTGGGCGAGTCGTATAAACCGTCAGTGTTTCCTGACTGTCAGCCACATTAAAGGTAATTTCAACACCTTCTGAACGACCAATCCAGTTACGCTGCATAGTTTTGACCTGCTCTGGCCAATCTTCCAGCTTATCCAAATCGTTCAGCAGTTCTTCAGCGTAATCAGTGATTTTGATGAACCACTGAGGGATCTCTTTGCGTTCAACCTGGCTATCACAGCGCCAGCAGCAGCCGTCAATAACCTGTTCGTTAGCCAGAACGGTCAGGTCATGTGGACACCAGTTGACGGCAGAGGTTTTTTTATAAACCAGACCTTTCTCGTACAGTTTGGTGAAGAACCATTGTTCCCAGCGGTAGTATTCTGGCGTACAGGTTGTGACTTCACGATCCCAGTCATAACCGAATCCCAGAGTTTTCAGCTGGGCTTTCATGTATTCAATATTGGAATAGGTCCATGGAGCAGGTGCGGTATTATTTTTGACCGCAGCGCCCTCTGCTGGCAGACCGAATGCATCCCAACCGATAGGTTGCAGGACGTTTTTGCCAAGCATACGCTGATAACGGGAAATCACATCACCAATGGTGTAGTTACGGACGTGGCCCATATGTAGTCGGCCAGAAGGATAAGGTAGCATGGACAGACAATAGTATTTTTCTTTGTTGCTGTCTTCTGTCACTTTAAAAGTTTGCTTCTCTTGCCAGTGAAGCTGTACTTGTCGCTCTATGTCTTCTGGACGATATTGTTCTTGCATGGCACCGATAATCCTATGGTGAGTAATAAAGCTGCGCCTGTAACGCGCATAGTTTGTTTATGAAATCTAAGACCTCATAGCATAGCTGATAAGGGATAGGGGCAACAACACTTGTTAAAGTGAGATCGCTGAAATTTACCTATTTTCGAAGCAGATTAAGGTCGGCGGAAGTCGTGTTATCCGCCGACAGGGAGAAAATCAGTGTAGAATTTTCGCCAGAAAATCACGGGCGCGTTCTGATTTAGGGTTGGCGAAGAAATCTTCTTTTTTGCTGTCTTCGACAATTTTTCCTTCATCCATGAAGATGACGCGATGAGCCACTTTTTTGGCAAATCCCATTTCATGGGTCACAACCATCATGGTCATGCCTTCATTAGCCAGCTTAACCATGACATCCAGTACTTCATTGATCATTTCAGGATCAAGTGCTGAAGTGGGTTCATCAAACAGCATGGCGATGGGATCCATACAGAGTGCACGGGCAATGGCGACACGCTGTTGTTGACCGCCAGAAAGCTGTGCGGGGAACTTATCAGCATGACTGGTCAACCCGACTCGCTCCAAGAGTTTCAACGCTTTTTCGGTGGCGGTTTTTTTATCGCGTTTCAAAACCTTAATCTGAGCCAGTGTCAAGTTCTCAATGATTGATAAATGGGGAAACAACTCAAAGTGCTGGAACACCATGCCAACCTTAGAACGCAATTGAGCCAGGTTGGTGCTTTTATCATTGACCGGTGTGTTGTTTACCCGAATTTCACCCTGCTGGACAGGTTCAAGGCCATTAACCGTTTTTATTAGTGTGGATTTACCGGAACCCGAGGGGCCACAGACCACGACTACTTCGCCCTTTTTGACTTCAGTTGAGCAGTCAGTCAGAACCTGAAATTGGCCATACCACTTGGATACATTTTTCAGGGAAATCATCAAACAGTCCTTTTCTTTAAATAGTTAACTAGCATGGAAGCGGCAAAGCTAATCACAAAATAAACAACGCCGGCAAACAGAATCATTTCAATCTGAGTACCGTCGCGCTCACCTATATTCGTTGCTGTACGGAAAAAATCAGCCAGACTCAGTACATATACTAGCGATGTATCTTGAAATAATACAATGCCTTGCGTTAACAGTAATGGGATCATTGCGCGGAATGCCTGTGGCAGGATAATCAGACGCATACTTTGCATGTGGGTCATACCCAGCGCCAGCGCAGCAGATGACTGCCCCCGGGAAATACTCTGAATACCCGCCCGAATGATTTCGGAGTAGTAGGCCGCTTCAAATAGCGAGAACGCTACCATTGCAGAAATTAAACGGATATCGGTTTTTGGTGATATACCTAGAACATTTTGTAATAAATTCGGCACAATCAAGTAGAACCACAGCAATACCATCACCAGTGGAACTGAGCGAAAGAGGTTGACATACAGGGTGGCAAACCAGCTCAGTATTTTGATAGAAGATAGGCGCATCATTGCCAGCAAGGTTCCCCAAGCAATGCCAATGATAATGGCTATCACGGTAATTTTGGCGGTTATCACCAATCCATTCAGTAGAAATGGCAAGCTGGGAATAATGGAACTCCAGTCAAACTGATACATTTTTCTATCTCCCCCCCAGATTGCCTGGCAAGCGCACTTTTTTCTCAAGCAGAGTCATGGCAAGCATGATCACCAGATTGATGCCAACGTAAGCTAGTGTGATCGCCGTAAATGATTCATAAGCATGTGCCGAATAATCGAGTAATTTACCTGCCTGTGCTGCCATGTCCACCAGACCAATGGTGGAGGCAATAGCAGAATTTTTTACCAGATTAAGCATCTCTGAGGTCATCGGAGGGATAATGACACGATAGGCGTTTGGCAGCAGGACATAGCGGTAGGTTTGTGGCAGAGTCAGGCCCATGGCCTGGCCTGCGGCTTTTTGCCCCCGTGGCAGTGACTGGATGGCCGCTCGAACCTGCTCGCAGATACGGGCGGCAGTAAATAGCCCCAGACAGATTACCGAGGAAATAAAAAATTGAATATTGGGGTCCAGTTCCATCTTGAACCAATTACTCAAATTTTTGGGCAGGAATTCTGGTACCACCAGATACCATATAAAAAACTGGACGATCAAAGGAACATTGCGGAACAGCTCAACATAACAAGCGCCTAGTGTTGCTAGAAATTTGTTCGGAACGGTGCGGAGGATACCGAACAACGATCCAACAACGAGCGCAATAACCCAAGCGCAGACGGAAAGTGCAATCGTCACCTGAAACCCAGAAATAAGCCACCCCAAATAGGTGGTATTACCAAAAGGGGCAGCTTGTAGAAAGATGCCCCAATTCCAATCAACAGACATAATCGTGCTCCCTGAAATGGGGTTGGCTGTCACGCCTAAAACGTTCTATTAGTGGTAATTCATTGACTCAAAAGAACAGGCTAAAAAAATGAGGTAGGGAACGACTACCTCACCCCCATCGTGCCAATAAAATCGAGTGTTTTTAGTTAATTCCTTAATTCAAAGCCTTATCATTTGGTGATTTAAATAAGGTCTTCATCTCATCTGACATGGAGAAGTTCATATTCAGTTTTTTAGGTGGAATCGGTTGTTTAAACCAGAGATCAAAGAGTTTTTCTGCTTCACCGGAGGTCTGTACTTTCACAATCGTGCCATCAATCAATTTCTTGAATTGAGGATCATCTTTGCGCAGCATACAGCCATAAGCTTCTTCTGATTGTGGTTTACCAACAATGATCCACTGATCAGGTTTTTTCGCTTTAGCGCGTTCACCCGCCAGCAATGCGTCATCCATCATGAAAGCGACAGCACGGCCTGATTCCAGAGTACGGAATGAATCACCGTGGTCTTTGGCACTGATTATGCGCATCTGCATTTGCTTCTCGTCATTAAGTTTGTTCAGCAGAATTTCAGATGTTGTACCGGAAGTAACGACAACATGTTTCCCGGCCAGATCGTCAAACCCTTTTATTCCTGAATCCTTATTGGTCAGCAGACGAGTACCGACGACAAAGATAGTGTTGGAGAATGCAGCTTGTTTTTGGCGCTCAAGGTTATTGGTGGTAGAGCCACACTCAAAATCATAAGTGCCGTTTTGCAGCAACGGAATGCGGTTTTGGGAGGTAATCGGGATTAGTTTGACTTGCAGGTTGGGCATATCCAACTTTTTCTTGACGGCATCAACAATCAAGTTGGAATAATCTTGAGCATAGCCGACAACGTTTTGTTGATTATCGTAATAAGAAAATGGAACAGAAGATTCTCTGTGTCCAACAACGATAATCCCATTGTCTTTGATTTTTTTCAGTGTTCCAGTTAATTCCTCAGCATGGGCAGCTCCTACCGCGCTAAGCAACATCATGGTTAACATCAACTTACGCATATACAGCTCCTTTATCGGGTTATTCTTTGAAGATTGGGTTTGCTTGCAGATAGTGGCGTTTACATTTTTGTAGAAACGATTTCCTGAATCTTTTTGTTTATATGCTGTAAAAAAGTAATTCATAATGTTAGTTTTTTGAAACCATAATGTTTCTGTTTCGCGACCTGCCTCGCACTATAAATAAACAATTTTACTTATGTACGATTAAAGAGAAAATAATTTTGAACTCTGTTCACAGTTTGTGTTTTTTAGGTCAATGTATTTATTTTTGATTGTAATTAAGAATAATATAAAGTGTATTGGGTTAAGTGTGTGGTAAAAATAATAAATTATGCCGCTTGGTTGGAATTTTCTGTGGAATGAATGAGGCATAGAGAAGATCAGGGTATAAATAATATACCCTGATCTTTTATTGAGGGATCTACTGAATAGGAAATTAAGTTCGGCGGCGGTTGCTTATCAATCCGAAGCCAATGAACAGTAGTGCTAATCCCCATACCGGCCAATAACCAAAGCGAAAATAAGGGGTGCTGCCACTAGCTGGAGTAACCTTAGCTTCCAACACTTGACGGGTAAACTGTGGAAGCTTGGCTTGTATTGAGCCATCTGGCCTGATAACCGCAGTAATACCGTTATTTGTTCCTCTAAGCAATGGGCGTCCCAATTCAAGAGAGCGCATTCGTGCCATTTGGAAATGTTGCCACGGGCCAATAGAGCGTCCGAACCAGGCATCATTAGAAATTGTCAGCAAAAATTCAGTATCGGGCTTGAAATTATCACGTACTTGCTCGCCCAAAATAATTTCATAGCAGATTGCAGCAGTTATGTTATGCCCTGCTACAGAAAGCTGTGGCTGTATATAATCACCACGATTGAAGGAAGACATTGGCAAATTGAAGAAGGGGGCCAATGGGCGCAATATTGACTCCAGCGGAACAAATTCACCGAACGGAACGAGATGATGTTTATCATAGCGGATCGATGCCGGATATCGGTAAGGTGTTTTATCTCCCAACACGATAATACTGTTATAGAATTTATAGCCTTCCAATGTGGGACGAGCATCAGGAATTCCGGTAATCAGGCTGGTATTACGCTGTCTTAACAAAGAATCCAGTTCGGTCAGGAAATTACCTTGAGTGATTTCGTAAGCAGTAATGGCAGATTCCGGCCAGATGATGATGGGTATTTTACCGATGAAAGGACGGCTATTATTTAGATAGATGTCCAGCGTATTTTCCAGTTCTGAGGGATTCCATTTTATGACTTGGGGAATATTGCCCTGAACCAGTGCGATATCGGCAGATTTCTCTGGCAGTAGGGTATACCACTGATAATATTTCATTGGCCACGGCAGCAGCAGCAGAATAACCGCGGCGATAGCCAGTGAAAGTTTTTTCCGGATAGTGGCAAGCACCAGCAGACCACTGATCATTAGCATCAGGAAGGTGATGCCTTCCACCCCCAGAATAGGGGCAATAGCTTTCATTGGGCCATCGATCTGGCTGTAGCCAAATTGCAGCCATGGAAACCCAGTTAATACCCAACCACGCAGGAATTCAGTCAATTGCCATAGTGCTGGACTGGCAACGACCAGCCTGAGCCCGTTGGCGGCCGGAAAAAAACGGTTGAGCAGGCCAGCAAACAGAGTGGGATAAAGAGCGAGATAGGCAGATAGCAGTATAACCAGAAAGATATTGACGACAGTGGGCATGCCGCCAAAATTCGCGATGCTGACATAAACCCAGTTTGTACCACTGCCAAATAAGCCAAATCCCCAGCAGAAGCCAATAAAGAGAGACTGTCGAGTGGTTCTGTTGAGTGTCAGAATTTGCAGGCCGAAAAGGGACAGGAATGCAGCAGGCCAGAAATCAAAAGGTGAAAAAGCCAGTGTTCCACTGGCTCCTAAGAAAAGTGCCAGCAAGGCGCGTAGCCGCTGGCAACTCAATAATGAGGCTTTGTTCATCCAGATCCTATTATTGTTTATCAAGGCCAGGAACGTCAGCATCATCCGGTATTTTGACATGAACCTGAATGATTTTCCGGCTATCTGCCATTGCTACTTTGAAAAGATAACCATTTATGTCGATAGATTCACCCCGGGAAGGTAGATGACCAAATGCCTGCATCACTAGCCCACCGATGGTATCCACTTCTTCATCGCTGAAATTGGTGCCGAAAACATCGTTGAAATCTTCGATTTGAGCCAATGCCCGTACTGAATAAGTATGGCGGCTTAAGGCACGAATATCGTTATCTTCATCATCGTCGTATTCGTCTTCTATTTCGCCCACAATCAGTTCAAGAATGTCCTCTATCGTGACCAGACCGGAAACACCACCGAATTCATCGATTACAATTGCCATATGGTAACGCTGGGAGCGGAACTCTTTCAGCAGGCGGTCAACACGTTTGCTCTCTGGCACCACAATAGCCTGACGCAGCACTTTATCAATGCTGAAAGGCTCTGCATTCGTGCGCATGAATGGCAGAAGATCTTTTGCCATCAAAATGCCTTCGATGTGATCTTTGTCCTCGCTGATTACAGGGTAGCGTGAGTGAGCCGAATCGATAATCACATCCAGACATTCGTCCAGAGGTTGATTTCGTTTTAAGGTAACGATTTGTGAGCGAGGGATCATAATGTCACGCACGCGTTGGTCAGCAATATCCATTACCCCTTCGAGCATCTCTCGAGTATCGGGATCGATCAGATCGTTCTGTTCAGAATCACGGATCAGTTCAACCAAATCATGACGGTTTTTCGGTTCACCGTGAAAAAGTTGATTAAGAAGCGCAAGAAAGCCTTTCTTAGGGCCAGGGCTATCGTTATTTGAAGGATGGTCGTCGCTCATGGCGTTTGAATGAAAATTCCCCATTAATTAATATTGTAAATCGTAATTTTTAGCATAAAAATGATGCTAACGGTTATTCTTTTTCCGCTAAATAGGGATCAGCATAACCCATTTTTTGTAGAATTTCTGTTTCCAGAGATTCCATTTCTTCTGCTTCATCGTCTTCGATATGGTCGTATCCAAGCAGATGGAGAGAACCGTGAATTACCATGTGTGCCCAGTGTTCTTCAACTGTTTTTTGTTGTTCCTCTGCTTCTTGTTCAACAACTTGACGGCAGATGATTAAATCACCGAGCAAAGGTAATTCCACTTCAGGCGGTGCTTCAAACGGAAAGGATAACACATTGGTTGGTTTATCTTTCCCGCGATAAGTGAGGTTTAAATCGTGGCTTTCTGCCTCATCGACTAGGCGGATTGTTACTTCACTTTCTGCTTGAAATTGTGGCAGAACACTCTCCAGCCAGCGCTGGAAAAGGGCTTCATCAGGAAGCCCTTCTGGGTTTTCACATGCAATTTGTAAATCTAATATAACTGAATTCATTGTGCTTCCTGCTTGCGTTTATCATTAAGCTCTTGTTTCCGTTTCTGTTCCGCAGATTCCCATGCTTCATAGGCGATAACGACTTTGGCGACCACAGGATGACGGACAACGTCTTCGCTATGGAAGAAATTAAAGCTTAATTCATCAACTTCAGACAAGACTTCTACTGCGTGGCTAAGGCCGGATTTCTGGCCTCTTGGCAAGTCAATCTGAGTCACGTCACCGGTAATCACCGCTTTGGAATTGAAGCCAATGCGGGTTAAGAACATCTTCATCTGTTCGATGGTGGTATTCTGGCTTTCGTCGAGAATAATAAAGGCATCATTGAGGGTACGTCCACGCATATAGGCCAGTGGAGCCACTTCAATAACATTTCTTTCGATCAACTTCTCAACTTTTTCAAATCCCAACATTTCAAACAGGGCATCGTAAAGCGGACGCAAGTAAGGATCGACTTTCTGGCTCAGATCGCCCGGTAGAAACCCCAGCTTTTCACCCGCTTCAACCGCTGGACGGGTTAGCAGGATACGGCGAATTTCCTGACGTTCCAGTGAATCAACGGCGGCGGCAACGGCCAGATAAGTTTTCCCTGTCCCTGCGGGCCCAATTCCAAATGTAATATCATAATCAAGGATATTGGCAATGTATTGTGCTTGATTGGGCGTACGGGGTTTCACAACACCCCGTTTGGTTTTGATATTCACAGCCTTGCCATAGTCAGGAATACTTTCTGCCGATTGTTCCAGCACGCGGCTTTCTGTGATGGCCAGATGAATCTGTTCAGGTTCAAGAACTGGGATCACGCTGCGGACAGGTGCGGTTTCGACGTAAAGATGGCGCAGGATACCGGCTACTGCACTGACACACAGTGGTTTACCCACCAGTTTGAAACGATTGTCGCGGCGGCTGATCTCGATTCCAAGACGACGCTCAAGTTGTTTCAGATTGTCATCAAGTGGGCCACACAGACTCATCAGCCGTTGATTATCTGCGGGTTCCAGAAAGATCTCTTGTGTTGCTACTTGTGAGTTTATTTGTGTCACTGATTATCTCTATGTTAGGACCTGTTAAGGCTGATAAATGCCAACGCCGATTTCATCTTCCTTGCGGGTACGGGCGATGACTGACTCAGGTGACTCATGGATGCGCAAATTCATCTCATCTTCAGTACGGATAACTTTACCGCGCAGGGAGTTGGCATACACGTCAACAATTTCGGCATCAACGAACTTGCCAATCATGTCAGGCGTTCCCTCAAAGTTAACCACGCGGTTATTTTCAGTACGGCCGGAAAGCTCCATGATATTTTTGCGGGATGTGCCTTCAACCAGAATACGCTGTGTACTGCCAACCATTGCGCGGCTGAAGCTCATGGCCTGCTGGTTGATACGCTGCTGGAGCAGATACAGGCGCTGTTTTTTCTCTTCTTCACTCACGTCATCCGGCAAATCGGCCGCAGGGGTTCCCGGACGTGCTGAATAGATGAAGCTGAAACTCATGTCGAAATTCACATCGGCAATCAGTTGCATGGTTTTTTCGAAGTCATCCTGTGTTTCACCAGGGAAACCGATGATGAAGTCAGAACTGATCAGAATGTCAGGACGTGCTTTGCGCAGACGGCGGATGATACCTTTGTACTCCAGCGCGGTATGTGCACGTTTCATCTGGGTCAGGATACGGTCAGAGCCACTCTGTACGGGTAGGTGCAGATAGCTGACTAACTCCGGTGTGTCTTCGTAGACCTCGATAATATCATCAGTAAATTCAATTGGATGGCTGGTGGTGAAACGAATACGATCAATACCATCAATGGCCGCGACCAGACGCAGTAATTCCGCAAATGTACAGATATCCCCGTCGAATGTTGCGCCTCGGTAGGCGTTGACGTTCTGACCGAGCAGGTTAACGTCACGTACGCCTTGTGCCGCAAGCTGGGCAATTTCAAACAGAATATCATCACAAGGACGGCTGACTTCTTCTCCGCGGGTGTAAGGAACGACGCAGAATGTACAGTACTTATTGCAGCCTTCCATGATGGAGACGAATGCGCTCGGGCCTTCTGCCCGAGGTTCTGGCATTCGGTCGAATTTTTCGATCTCAGGGAAGCTGATATCAACTATTGGGCTATGGGTGCCTTTCACATGATTAATCATTTCAGGCAGGCGATGCAGGGTTTGAGGCCCGAAGATAATATCAACGCTAGGAGCGCGCTGGCGGATGAAATCCCCTTCCTGAGAGGCAACGCAGCCGCCGACACCAATAATAATTTCGGGATTTTTGTCTTTTAGACCCTTCCAGCGTCCGAGTTGATGGAAGACTTTTTCTTGGGCTTTTTCACGGATTGAACAGGTGTTCAGGAGTAAGATATCTGCTTCTTCGGCGACATCGGTTAACTGATAACCGTGAGTGGTTTCCAGTAGGTCGGCCATCTTGGATGAATCATATTCGTTCATCTGACAGCCCCAAGTTTTGATATACAGTTTTTTTATCGTCGACATTTTATGTATCCGGTATTTCCAGTGAAATGTTGCATCAACACTGAAAAGCGCAGTGTATTGAACATAATGTATTTAGCATAATATTACAGGCTATTGTAGTCATTTGAGGCACCAGTGACCAGACTGTAACATCGGATATTCACAGCCGGAAAGGGAAAATTCCGGTACACTATTTTAATCAGGAAGTTAATGGCGTGATGAATATGAATAATCCACAGCAAAAATTCGATATCGTCGTCGTGGGTGCGGGTATGGTTGGTGCAGCGACGGCTTTGGGACTCGCACAAGAGGGCTGGCGTGTCGCGTTACTGGAGCACCAGCCGCCTCAGCCTTATGATGAAGGTAATGAACCGGATCTTCGCGTATCTGCAATTAGCTGCGCTTCCGTGGATTTATTGAAACAATTAGGCGTTTGGAACCATGTTTTGCGGATGCGCAGTGCGCCTTACCGGAAATTGGAGACGTGGGAACAGGATGATTCCAACGTGACTTTCGATGCCCAAAGTCTCGGGTTGACAGAGTTGGGCTATATGGTAGAGAACCGCATCCTGCAATTGGCACTGTGGCAGGAGTTTGCACGTTACCCGAATCTGACGCTGTTTTGCCCGGCCGCCCTGAAATCGATGCAACGGCAGAATGCACATCAAATGTGGCAAATAACATTGACTGATGGCACGGAAATGAATGCGCGTTTGATCATTGGTGCAGATGGTGCCCGCTCTCAAGTTCGACAACTGGCAGGTATTGGCAGCAATGGGTGGCAATATCGGCAGTCATGTATGTTGATCACCGTCAAAACCGAGCAACCTCAGCAGGACACAACATGGCAGCAGTTTTTCCCTTCTGGCCCGAGAGCCTTCTTGCCTCTGTTTGATCAGTGGGCTTCATTGGTCTGGTACGATTCTCCTGCCCGAATTCGTCAATTACAGTCGATGACGATGGTACAGCTTGAGCGAGAAATCTTTCAGGCATTTCCCGCCCGCCTAGGCAAAGTGACTCCAATTGCTGTGGGTTCGTTTCCTCTGACTCGTCACCATGCCAGCCACTATGTGCGTGAGGGATTGGCCTTGCTTGGCGATGCGGCTCACACCATTAATCCATTGGCCGGGCAGGGCGTGAATTTAGGTTATCGAGATGTTGAGGTTTTGCTTAACGTGCTGATAAACGCCAAAGAATTACAGGAAGAGTGGGATTCTCAAGCGGTATTGATGCGTTATCAACGTCGCAGGATGCCGGACAATTTAGTGATGCAGGCGGGTATGGATCTCTTCCACACCGCATTCAGCCATGATTTGCCAGGATTGAAAACCATGCGGAATTTAGTACTGATGGCGGCACAACGTTCAGGGGCGATGAAGAAGCTGGCGCTGAAATATGCATTGGGGTTGTAGTTAATCTGTAGTAATTCAAACGGATCAGTGCTGGGAGATAGAAAGTGATTTTGAAGAGACAGGGCTTGGATGGCTACGAAGTCCGGTTCTGGTCGTATTGAGTATGATGGAATTGCACAATTTATTGTTGAGTCTAATGAAAAGAGCCTATGATTCCTTTGAACTGGCTCTGCATTGGTCAGATTTGACGATGGAGATACTAATATCATACTTTGTAGTGCCGCTATCGCCGTATGAAAAGTGTTCCATCTTTAGGATATCTATTGGGATAGGCTCTTAGTCTTATTTTCAGAATCTGCAGAAAAGTTAATTTACAGGTATATATTGTCAAATTGATATGAGGTGAGGCATGAAAATAAAGGAGTTATCTAGTAAAACTGGAGTTAGCGCTAGAATGATACGTTATTACGAAGAACAAGGTTTACTTAAGCCTGATAGAACAAATTCTGGTTATAGAAGATTCACATCAAAGGATTTAATCACCATAAGAAGTATACAGTCCCTTCAAGAAGCAGGATTAACGTTAGATGCAGTCAGAGTCCTGATGCCATGTATTGTTAGTGAACCAATCAAACTCTCTCCTTGTCCTCTCATTATTGCAACCCTAAAGCAACACAGAGATAAAATTAAAGCGGATCTTAACAAAAATACACGAGCTCTTTCGTTGCTAGATCAATTTATATCTGACGTCACAATTTTTAGTAAAAATGTATAACATAATGTTAGTATCTTTTTTTAAAACTCAAATAAAAAAGGTCTGTTACATTATATTTTTTAGTAAAAAACTGGCGTGTTTCTCATGCCAGTCATGGTTTTTATAATTTCGTCGGTAGTAGATTTACTAGCTAAATCTATTCTTATATTGGTATTCCTTGCTAATTTTTAAATAGATTGACTGGACAATAAAAACAGTATTCAACGAAAAATCGATATTGTAAAATATTGAAGAGAATTTATTGCGTAATCATGATGTAATTATCTTGAATAAATTTCAATGTTTAAATCTTATTTATTTTTTCGTGATATACTATGGCCTAATTTTAATAATCTGTAGCAAAGACTGAACTGGATTTTATTTAGATGAACTTTTTTCCATGCTTATTTCTCAGCTGAAATTTTTATCGCATCAATAAATTGGATGTATTACCTAATCTCATTTAATTAAGAAGAACTATTATTATTTAGTTTTATTTTAGGAATTAAAATAACGAATGCGATTGTTAATAGTATTCCTCCTGTCAAAGCTGTAGTTTCGGTGTTAAATCTATCTATCAAAATTCCGCCTATAAATGCGCCTGAGCCAATACCTGTATTAAACATCGCGACATGGACTGAAGATGCTCGTTCTCCAGTGTCTGTCGCTAAATTAAGAACAAGAGATTGAAGGGTAACTGTTAACAAACAGATCCCTATACCCCACATAGCAACAAAAGAGTAGGTCAGGGCGACATTACCTTCTGAAAAATAACCAATACCAATGACAGAAATAATTAAGACGGCTAATATTGCTCTTGTAGCAGCAACCAGTCTGGAATCTGTTATAAACCCTGAAATTATATTTCCTATTACTCCAAACATACCAAAAAGCAGTAGAAAGAATGGTAATTGTTCGTGGCTGATTCCAGCTCTATTCTCCAGTAGTGGACTTATATAGGTAAAAGCACAGTAATTTCCACTCAGGGCGAGGGCTGTAACTGGAAATGTTCTTCTTAGATAAGGCTGAGTAATGATTTCTTTTATAGCTATTTTTTTGCTCGCATCAGCTTGATGTACTTTAGGCATCGAAAAGAGTGCTGCAATGGTAATAAGTAATCCCATAATAGCGAGGCTTATAAAAGACAATCGCCAACCAATATTTTGCGAAACAAACGTTGCTATGGGAACAACAGCTACAGAAGCAATAGCAATACCACCAAACACTAATGACGTCGCTTTAGCTTTTCCACTGTCAGGAACTAACCTTACTGCAAGAGGGCCTACAATTGACCAAAATACACCATGAAAGAATGCGCCTATCACTCTTCCTATATATAACCAGAATAAATTTGGTGCAAAAGAAACTATCAGATTTGATATTGAGAATGCCAAGAGAATACCTATAACAAGTTTCTTCTTTTCTACTTTCATAAAAAAAGAAGTGGCGCTTATTGCAGATAATGCTACTACCCAAGCATATCCGGTAACAATCAACCCTATATTACCTGCGGATTTATTATAAGTATTTCCAATTTCATGTAGTACTCCAATAGGAAGGAGCTCAGCTGTTACGAAAATTATTGCTGCCAGCGATAATATAATTATTGAAAACCAGCTTGTTTTACGAACTGGCTTAGTAACAGCGCCTTGGCAATCATTCTCTTCAATTGACATAGAATTCCCCAACCTTTACGCCGATTATTCAGATGAATCATAAGTCACCATGAAATCCTTGACAGTACTGTCAGAGTCAAGGGGTTTGTGATGAAAATGATTTTTTCACCACTATTTTGGAGTCCATGGGCATAGTCAATGGAGAGATGGCGGTTGTCAATAATCTGAAATCTGAGTTATTTTGGGAGACGTGTATTCACTCGTTGACTGGCTTTTTAAATCCGACAAAAGAGGAGAATTCCTACCTTTCCACAATTTCCTGCTTTTCTTTTCGGTGAGTGTAGAGAGGCGAGCCTAAAATTCGCCATAGAAACAACGGTAGAAGGGGATAATTGGTTAACACTAGCCATGCTACCCTTTAATCAGATAATCGCTTGGTGAGCTTTAAAATGGATTTTTAGGTGTTGGTATTTTGATGGAAGGAAAGCAAAAAACCACCTTTCGGTGGCCTTCTATATCAAAGAATATTCTTACTGTATATTCTTTTTCAACACGTCACTTCATGTAACACATTGATAAATATGGCTGGGGTACCAGGATTCGAACCTGGGAATGCCGGAATCAGAATCCGGTGCCTTACCGCTTGGCGATACCCCAATTGAATTGTTAATGGTGGCTACGACGGGATTCGAACCTGTGACCCCAGCATTATGAGTGCTGTGCTCTAACCAGCTGAGCTACGTAGCCATTTACGATGTAAAATTATCAAATCGTAAAGTTTGTGACAATCTTCATTATGATGGCTGGGGTACCTGGATTCGAACCAGGGCATGCCAGGATCAAAACCTGGTGCCTTACCGCTTGGCGATACCCCACCTGAATATCATCACTTGTTTTCAATAATATGGCTGGGGTACCTGGATTCGAACCAGGGCATGCCAGGATCAAAACCTGGTGCCTTACCGCTTGGCGATACCCCACCTGAAAACAACACACTAAAACTTAAACTGTTATTCGAAATAACATTCTAAGTACAACCCAATGAAAGAAATGGTGCGGGAGGCGAGACTTGAACTCGCACACCTTGCGGCGCCAGAACCTAAATCTGGTGCGTCTACCAATTTCGCCACTCCCGCAAAGATGGTGGCTACGACGGGAATCGAACCTGTGACCCCAGCATTATGAGTGCTGTGCTCTAACCAGCTGAGCTACGTAGCCATCTTTTTTCGCTTTGCCTTCATCGGCGGTGCGGGGCGCATTATGCGTATATCAGACCAATGCGTCAACTGCTTTTTTAAAGAAATATGCACAAAAACGTTTGTTTGTTTGGCTTGTAATCGCTTTGCCGATTTTATCGGCAAAAGAGGTTAAAATTATCCGCCAAGAAGATGTTGCAGCAGTACACCGTTCAGCATCGCACGTTTCGTCAAGGCGAATGCACCAATCGCAGAACAATGATTTAGCTCAGAAACGACCACCGGAAGATCCTCTCGGAATGCTTTTAACACCTGCGTATTGATGCAACTTTGAATCGCGGGGAGTAAAACCTGTTCCGCTTCGGTAATATCACCGGCAATGACGATTTTCTGGGGATTAAATAAATTAATCGCAATCGAGATCCCTTTACCAAGATAGTGCCCTACTTGTCTGATAACTTCTACTGCCAGTGGATCACCTTCATTGGCTGCGAGGCAGATCGCATGGATATTGCAATTATTCAAGGCTAGCTGGCTTGGAAAACCCTGTCGTAATTGATGTTGAACTCTGGTTTCTATCGCTGAATTGGATACGATCGTTTCCAGACAGCCAAAATTACCGCAATGGCAGCGTTCGCCAAGTGGCTCGATCTGGATGTGGCCTATTTCACCCAGATTGCCACGTTTGTTGCGCAGAATATTCTTATTGATGATGACTCCTGCTCCCGTGCCACGATGAATACGTACCAGAAGTGAGTCTTCACAATTGCGGGTTGCCCCGAAGTAATGTTCGGCCAGTGCAAGGCTGCGAATATCATGCCCAACAAAGCAAGAGATATTGAAATGATTGTTGAGGTTTTTGACCAGTGGCCAGTTATCTACTTTGATGTGAGGCATATAGCGAATGACACCGTCATCGGGATCAACCAGACCGGGCAGAATGACTGAAATTGCGATCAATTCACGGAGCCGCCGCTGATTTTTCTCGATGAAATCTTCAATGGCGGAGATAATCCGGTTTTCGACTTCCTGTTGCGTATTCTCTGGAACTGAATAGTGCTGTTCCACTAGCGTCTTACCGCTCATATTAAATAGCGCCACCGTGGCGTCATGGCGGCCAAGCCTGACTCCGATGGTATGGAAGTGGTGAGTTTCGGTGATGATTGAGATCGCGCGCCGCCCTCCGGTGGAAGCCTGCTGCTCGACTTCTTTTATCAAGCCCCGTTCCAGTAACTGACGAGTAATCTTGGTTACGCTGGCGGGAGCAAGCTGGCTTTCTTCTGCAATCTGGATGCGGGATATTGGCCCATGTTGGTCTATCAGCCGATAGACCACGGCACCATTAAGCTGTTTGACCAGATCAATATTACCGATTTGCTTCTGTGCATTATGATTACTCATCAGGCGATATACTCACGATAGTTCGATTTCATTTCCATTAACGATGGTTTTGCAGATGTTGAAATCATGAGTAAATGCAGTCAGATTCGCGACCTTACCGGGTTCAATCGTACCGAGGCGTTTATCAACACCGATTGCTCGGGCTGGATAAAGCGTCACCATCCGCAATGTTTCATCCAAAGCAATACCAACATATTCAACACTATTCTTGACGCTCTCAATCATCGTGATTGATGAGCCGCTCAGTGTGCCATTCTCATCAACACATAAGCCATTTCGATAGTATATTGTTTTATTGGCAAAGGTAAATTGTTCTAGTGTATTGGTTTTCGGGTCAAGGCCAGCAGGGACGATGGCATCCGTCACTAAGATTAATTTGTCGGTTTTTAATCGCTTGGAGTTGCGGATATTCGGCCATGAAACATGCATTCCGTCACAGATAATGCCGGCATAGACCTCGGAAGAATCATAGATGGCACTGATTAGCCCTGGCTGGCGGCCGGAAATGGCGGGCATGGCGTTATATAAGTGGGTGGAAAAAGAGATACCCTGCTGGAAGCCGTGGCGAGCCTCTTCATAGGTTGCGTTGGAATGGCCAGCAGAAACAATAATGCCGGCTTCGGTCAACTGATGAATATACTTACTTTCCACTATTTCAGGAGCGAGTGTGATTTTAGTGATCACATCGGCATTAATGCACAGATAGTTGACCATTTCGGAGGTTGGCTTGCGTATATAGGCTGGATTGTGAGTCCCTTTTTTTATGGGATTAATATAAGGCCCTTCCAGATGCAGCCCCAGCGCCTGATTAGGATGCTTTGTCAGATAGGAACGCATCACTTCGATTGCCGTTATCATCAATTCATCGGGACTGGTGATCAACGTCGGCAGAAAACTGGTACAACCGTAGCGCTGATTGGTTTTCTGCATGATATTCAGCGTATCTTCTGTAAGATCTTCCAGTCGCTCATTAAATTGGACTCCCCCACAGCCATTGACTTGTAGGTCAATAAACCCTGGGGAGAGGTTTGCGCCCTGTAAATCGTGTTTTTCAATATGTTCCGGTAATTCATTTATCGGGCAAACGTGCTGAATCAAGCCGTCTGCAATGATAACCGCGTGGTTATCAAGCCTCTCGTACCCGGTATAGATAACGCAGTTAGTTAAAGCGTACATTCTGGCCTCCTGAATAAATACTAGCTGGCGAATTCATTAAGAATATCGGCCTCTAACTGGCGAAAATATTTCACTGTCTTCACTTTCAACTCCATTGTTGCGGGTTCATCACAGACGATGACCGATTTAGCATGCATCTGGAGACAGCTTACTGTCCACATATGGTTGATACTGCCTTCGACAGCCGCTTGCAGAGCCTGTGCTTTTTTCATGCCTGTCGCCAGAATCATGACTTCTTCGGCATCCATCAAAGTTCCTACACCGACCGTTAATGCATATTTCGGAACCTGTTCCACATCATTATTGAAAAAACGGGAGTTTGCGGTTCGCGTTTCAATGGTCAACGTTTTGATACGAGTGCGTGAAGAGAGGGAAGACGCGGGTTCATTAAAGGCAATATGACCATCATTACCAACTCCGCCCATAAACAGGTGGATTTTCCCGTAAGACTTGATCTTATTTTCGTAACGTAGGCATTCAGCATCAATATCTGCTGCATTACCGTTGAGCAAATTGATGTTTTCTTTTGGAATATCAATATGACTAAAGAAGCTTTGGTACATGAACGTATGGTAGCTCTGGGGATGATCTTCAGGAATACCGACGTACTCATCCATATTAAATGTCACTACATGCCTGAAACTGACTTTTCCCGCCTGATACAGAGCAATAAGTTCTCTATAAGTGGTCAGTGGAGTACTGCCAGTGGGTAGGCCAAGCACGAAAGGATGCTCTGCGGTTGGATTGAATGCATTGATTTTACTAACAATATAGTGAGCAGACCATCGTCCGACATCGCTTGCATTAGTTAGGGGGATCAGCCTCATGATTACCTCTTAAATCATTTGTTATTAATTATGGGGGCGACTGGATAGCCGTAGGGCAAAAGCACCTATCATACCTGTTCTGTCGACGGGTTTGACCCATTCAATACCTCGAAGATATTTTTAATCATAAAATAAGTTTTGTGTGCCAGCTAGATAATTGATTAAAAATTTATCAAATGTGGTGACGTTTATCACATATTAGAAGGATTTAATTTGCGATACAAAATAATCTTTTTAGACTAAAAAATGTTTTAACAAGAAATACATAAGTGATGTCATCAGATCATGAATTAACAAAAAGACTCCATTAACGGAGCTTCAAGGGGGCAAGAGTGAACATTCTAAGCTACTTACAACGTATTGGTCGGGCATTGATGGTGCCCGTTGCGACATTGCCGGCAGCGGCAATATTGGTAGGGATAGGGTACTGGATCGATCCGACGGGTTGGGGTGCTGATAATGCGCTGGCAGCACTGCTTATCACATCCGGTAATGCCATTCTTAACAATATGGGGATGTTGTTTGCTGTTGGGATTGCCTATGGTATGTCGAAAGATAAAGATGGTGCTGCTGCACTCGCGGGGTTAATCGGATTTATTGTTGTCATAAATCTGTGTTCTCCCGCATCTATCGCCATGATTAAAAGTATGCCGATTGATGAAGTACCGAAGGCATTTGGGAAGATCAATAACCAGTTTGTTGGGATTTTAATTGGTGTACTTTCTGCTGAACTGTATAACCGCTACAGTAGCGTGGAGTTACCACAGGCGTTGTCATTCTTCAGTGGTCGCCGTTTAGTACCTATCTTAAACTCTTTCCTGATGATTCTGGTTTCTTTTATCCTGATGTTCATTTGGCCAGTGGTTTATGACTGGCTGGTGGCATTCGGTGAAAGTATCACTAATCTTGGGTCAACCGGTGCGGGTATTTACGCATTCTTTAACCGTCTGTTGATTCCTGTTGGCCTGCATCATGCGTTAAACTCGGTATTCTGGTTTGACGTTGCTGGCATTAATGATATTCCTAACTTCCTCGGTGGTCAGAAATCGATTGAAGCAGGTACGGCCATTGCGGGTATCACTGGACGTTATCAAGCGGGTTTCTTCCCCATTATGATGTTCGGATTACCGGGAGCCGCATTGGCGATTTACCACTGCGCACGTCCTGAAAACAAAGCTAAAGTTGCTGGTATCATGATGGCGGGAGCTATTGCGGCTTTCTTCACGGGGGTGACTGAGCCACTTGAATTCTCTTTCATGTTTGTAGCGCCTGTGCTTTATGTTTTGCATGCCATTTTAACGGGGATTTCTGTCTATATCGCGGCCACGATGGAGTGGATCGCAGGCTTTGGCTTTAGTGCAGGGTTTGTCGATATGCTGCTTTCTTCGCGTAACCCACTGGCTGTTCACTGGTACATGCTGATCCCTCAAGGTTTGGTATTCTTCTGTCTCTACTATGTCGTATTCCGTTTCACCATCAAGAAATTCAACCTGATGACACCGGGGCGTGAATTGTCAGCCACCGATGAAACCGATGGTTATAATGTGAATATGGCGAAAAAGAATGGCAATTCGGTGAATAATATTCAGGAAGAAGCTCGTCAATACATTGCCGCAGTAGGGGGATCAGATAACTTGACGGGTATTGATTCCTGCATTAGTCGTTTGCGTTTATCAGTGGAAGACTCTGGGCTGGTCAATAATGAGTTGACCAAACGTCTTGGCGCTTCAGGGATTATTCGTCTGAATAAGCAGAGTGTTCAAATCATTGTGGGAACCCGGGCAGAGTTGATTGCCAGTGCTATGAAGGAAGTCTTGGCAAAAGGTCCTGTTTCGGCAATAGCAGAATCTCAGCATTCTGAGCCTAATATTCGGGCAAAGAAAGATAGCAAGCAGGAAGGCACACCGATTTTGACTTTAATCGCCCCTGTAACGGGTGAATTGGTTAAATTGGAAGATGTACCTGATGAAGCCTTTTCCAGCAAGTTAGTGGGAGATGGCATTGCTATTAAGCCGACGTCAGATACTGTTTTTTCTCCTATTGCCGGGACTGTTGTGAAAATTTTCGATACTAATCATGCAGTATGTATTGCGGCAGATAATGGTGTTGAAGTCATTGTTCATATAGGTATTGATACCGTCACCCTTAATGGCAGAGGGTTTGAACGCCTGATTGAAGAAGGGGTGACAGTTAAAGCAGGTGAACCGTTGTTGAAACTGGATCTTGAGTACTTGAATGCTCATGCCAAATCGATGATCAGCCCGGTTATTATCAGCAATATCGATGATTATTCTGGCGTCATAATGATCGCTAAAGATTCTGTTATTGCCAAAGAGTCAAATTTATTTCAGGTGATATAACGAATTTTATATTTTTCGTATGTAATTATCCTGACCTTTAGTTGAACCGTCACTAATATCTTCAGTTCCGAATCAGAGGTATTTAGTGACGGTTTCTTTTCTTGGCGACAATAAGCAATCTGTCCTCCCAGGACATTCAACATCAATACTTTTCCTTCATGTTGCTGTGATAATTACCAATCTTAATAATTAAAATTAAGATAGACTATGTTATTATTCACGATATATAGATATAATAAATAAAAGTTTAAATATATTATTGTAATTATTTATTTTGTTTTTATATCTTGTGAATTTATTTATTTTTGTTATTTTGACAATAATGATAATTATCTATAAATATAATATTGAAATTTGTTTATTTGATATGAATCAATATGTGATTTATCTCAATTTTTTTTAAAAAAAATATTTTTTATTTGAATTTCAATTTGCTTAAGGTAACTTGTTTCTGATAAGTTTGTTTTCTGTTTCTATATTTACGTCTATCTCAGTAATTATTATCATTGTCAGTTTAGATCTGGCAGAGCACATAAATTATATGCGGGTATAATATTTAATGAGTTTAATATTTTTTAATGAGGTAGATATTATAAAATATATCCTGATTAAGTAGGAGGAATTATGTCTGAATTTCTTTCTGAAGAAAAAATGGAACAGTATTTAAAAAGCTGGGATGATAACGGTTATATAGTTATAGAATCAGCGGTTAGCAGGGAGCAAACCCAGAAAACAGTCGATGCTATATTTTGCTTTTTGGAAATGGATAAAGAAAATCATATTGATTTTTATGATAAAGATATTCGCTCTCGCTCAGGAATTGATGAAATGGGTCGTATTCCTTTTTATCATCATCAGGCTTTATGGGATAATCGTCAAAACCAAATAATTTACTCTGTATATGAAAAAATTTTTGGTACAAAAGAACTATTAGTCAGTATTGATAGAGTAAATATGAATCCCCCGGTTATTGATGATTGGCAATATGAAGGTTTTATTCATTGGGATATTGATGTCTCGAAACGACCACTAGAGAGAAAAATACAAGGGTTACTGAGCTTAACTGATGATGATGGCAATTCAGGGGGATTTCAGTGTGTACCCGGTTTTCATAAGGTGATCTATGAATGGCTATCAAAACAACCGGAAGGGTATAACAGTAGATTCCCTGATATTACAGGAATGAAAATTGAATCTATTCCACTGAAAGCGGGTGATTATGTTATCTTTCATGGTGCACTGCCTCATGGAAACAAACCGAATATTTCTGATAAACCCAGATTAGCCCAATATTTTTGTTGTTTTCCACGGGCTGATATCACTGAGCAGGAAATCACAGAGCGAATGGCAGCTTATAAACAAGGATTACCGACAACATCTATAACGGGTAAAGCTTTTCCTGTTAAAAAAGTTAATCAACAAGGCACATCTAACATAAATTTAACAGAGCTGGGTAAATTATTGTTGGGGGATTAATATATTGTCTCTAAGGTCTTATCATGGATAAAAAAATTCATCACGTAGAGAATAATGTTGATATTTCAATTATTCTACCTAGATATAATGAAAATTATCTGATTATTGAAAAAACTATCCAGCGTATTAGGAAGATCCAAGAAACATTGAAAGTGCAAATTATTATAATTAATGATTCAAATAAAAATAACTTCTATGATCTGGATATTATAAAAATAAAACAACAATACTCTGATGTTGTGGTTATCTCTAATTGTGGTAACTATGGAAAAGGGTATAGCATTAGACGAGGAGTTGATTTAGCAAAAGGAAGATATATTTTCTATACTGATATTGATTTCCCAATAAAAGAGAGTGATTTTTTTAGTGCATATCAAAAAATTGAAACGTCCAATGTTGATCTCGTTATTGGAGAGCGATTCTCAAAGAGTAAATCAAAAGCGAATCTATATCGAAAAATAACAAGTAAGTTTTTTTTAAAAATTGTTAACTTAATACTAAACTGTAAAGTTTCTGATTCTCAGTGTCCATTCAAGATGTTAAAGTCTGATGTGGCAAAAGAAGTATTTTCTAAGCAAAGGATTAAGGGGTATGCATTTGATGCTGAAATTATTTACCTCATGAATAGGCTTTCGAAGACACTATATCAATTTCCTGTTATTTGGGAGGATACAAGGGAGAATTGGAGTTTGATGAAGACGATTATTAATTATAGCATTATGATTTTAGGGGTTTTTTCTATTAAGATTTACTGGATTATCAATGATCCTAAAGTGATCTGAGTTTATTCGTCAATAAGCGATTTGGCGTTGGTTTTAATTTATTTTTATTGGTTTATTATTTTTATAGTTAATTATAATTCACCTTAATTAGCATGAAATAGTGTTTATAATGTTTGTGTTTTATTATGGAGGGGTAATGGAAGTTATTAATATAAAAGCTATTTTATTTGATATGGATGGTACTTTAGTTAAATCACTTTCAGAAGTCGAAGCTATTTGGTCTATATGGTGCGAATTGAACAATATATCCATAAAAAAAGTGTTGGATATTTGTCATGGTGTTCGTTCCAGAGATGTTATTTCGTCTATTGCTCCTCATTTGAATATGGAAGAACAAATACAGCTATTAGATGATTTAGAAATTAAATATTCTGATACTGCTAAGGCATTGCCTGGGGCAAAAGAATTTCTGATTTCTTTAGCGGCTTGTCCGTGGGCTGTAGTCACTTCTGCCAGCCAACGAGTTGCATATCATAGGATGGCGATTTGTGGCCTTAAGATACCAGACTTCATAATTGGTTCTGATGATGTGCTGAATGGCAAGCCCTATCCTGATCCCTATCTTATGGCAGCAGAACGTTTGAATATTGCGGCTGAAGATTGTTTAGTTTTTGAAGATGCTTATGCTGGGGTGCAAAGCGCATTAGCAGCAGGGTGTAAGGTGATACAGATTGGTGGAAAAGAAAAAATGTTTGATTCAGTTATAGGTCTAATTAATGACTGGAATGAAATTAAGCTTGCTGAGATGGGGATTAATGCTTTCAGAGTCCATATGAACTTATAAGTGTAAATTTGAAATTATTTACTGTTAAATATTTATAAGTAACTGAAACGTAATGGTTATATATCAATATTATAGTTGAGATGCTTAATGAATAATGTTATTTCTACTAGAATTGTTTTCTTGGCAGCAGGTATGGGAATTGCTGCGTGGGCTCCTCTTATACCATTGGTAAAGGCTGATTTAAATATTGATGCAGGAGAATTAGGTTTTTTATTACTTTTTCTTGGTTTTGGCTCAATTGTTTCGATGCCGATTACAGGATTTCTTACCACTTTATTTGGTTGTCGTAAGGTTATTATATATTCAGGAATTTTTGTTATTGTCTCTTTACCGCTTTTAATATTGTCACCTAATGTCACTCAACTGGGTTTCATGCTTTTTATATTTGGTGCATCCATTGGTACAGTGGATGTTGCAATGAATATTCAGGCGGTTGAAGTCGAAAAAAATACAAATAGAAATTTAATGTCGGGATTTCATGGGTTTTTTAGTTTAGGGGGGATTTTTGGTGCTGCGGGTGTATCGATATTACTTTATTTGGATTTTTCAGCGCTTGCAGCATGCTTAATTATATCCTTTATATTGTCTGTGTTATTTTTGTTTTCTTTTTCTGGACTTATTAGTCGTCATAAAAGTCATGGGGATGGCGATAGTAAAAAGATTGTTTTTCCCCGGGGAATCATTATTGTAGCGAGTTTGCTTTGTTTTTTAATGGGAATTATTGAAGGTTCTGTAATTGACTGGAGTGGAGTATTTTTAGTTAGTGAGCGTAATATTGATATTTCATTCAGTGGATTTGGGTATGCTGCCTTTGCAGCAGCGATGACAATAGGACGATTCATAGGAGATCGGGTTATATCGAAAATAGGAAGGGGGAAAGTATTTTTTGTTGGTACACTCAGTATCTTCATTGGATTTCTTATCGTTGTTAATGTAGGAACTCTCAATCTATCTATGATTGGGTTTTTCTTTATTGGATTGGGATCATCAAATATTGTTCCCATCTTATGTTCAATATCTGGAACTCAAAAAGTCATGTTGCCTAGCCATGCTGTCGCTTCTATTGTCACATTTGGGTATTTTGGAATTATGATTGGGCCAGCTTTAATAGGATTTATTGCCCAAAATTCTGGTCTAGAGACAGCATTTTATATATTAGCTATTGGTGCATTAATTATGGTGGCAAATACAAAATTGATAAAGAAACATTGAAATAATCTGATTGATTAGTTATGTGCTTTATTTTATAGGATTAATTTTATCTATTTTAAAAATATTAAGGTGTAAAATTATGAATTTCCCACAATGGCCAAGTTTTACAGAAAAAACACTGAAAGATATTCAAGAACCCCTGTTATCTGGTCAAGTAAATTACTGGACTGGAAAAAAAGGCATGGAATTTGAAAATAAATTTGCGCATTGGATTGGCGCAGAAATGGCAATTTCATGTAATTCCGGGACTTCTGCCGTAAATATTGCTGTTGGCGCATTGAATATTGGCCCCGGCGATGAAGTTATCGTGCCTTCTTACACTTTTATTGCAACTTCCTTTGCTGTTTTACAATGTGGCGCTATTCCTGTTTTTTGTGATACGACAGAAGAGCACACCATTGATCCCACTAAGATAGAAGCACTGATTACACCGCGCACGAAAGCAATTATTGTCGTGCATCTTTATGGTGTCGTATCTGATATGGACCCAATCATGGCGATTGCCCGCCAGCATAACCTCAAAGTGATCGAAGATAGCGCACAATGTCTCGGCGGAAAATATAAAGGAAAATCGGCTGGCACAATTGGGGATATCGGTACGTTTAGCTTCTGCCAGTCAAAACATTTTACTACGGGGGGAGAGGGCGGCATGGTCGTGACCAACAATACTGAAATAGGTTGGGAATGCCGGGCTTATCGTGATCATGGGTTTGATGTGCGGAGAAAATTTGACCTTCTCGCTTTAGAAGAAGTTTCGTGGCATGTGCATAATCGAATCGGTTACAATTACCGTATGACTGAAATTCAATCGATTATCGGTCTGAACGAGTTAGAGCGATTTGATGATTGGAATATGAACAATCGCAAGCGATATGCGAAGATCTACGATGAAAAATTTGCGGATATCGACTTGATCCACGGCCTGCCATTGAATAATGAAGACAGATGCAATGCGTACTGGTTATATCCCATTGTTTTTGATCTTGCCAAACTGGATTGCACTGCTGAAATCATCCTGAGTGATTTGAAAAAGATAGGTATTCCGGCATTTAAAATCCAGTGGCCTGAAGCCTATGGTGAGAAAGTATTCAGAGAGCTCCGTGGGTTTGGTTCAGCCAATTTCCCTTTCCATTCGAAAGAATACACATCACCTGAATCTGTCAATTACCGTGATATCGTCTGTGAAACTGCACGTTCTTTATTGCCGAGAACAATCAGCTTGTATCTGCACCCTACATGGGATGAAGAGCATATTGTTTATTGTGCGGATCAACTGATCGCCGTATTGAACAGTCATCGTGTGAGTTGATTTTATTGATGGGCGTTAAACCAACAGCTTATTTTGTTGCTCAAAAATACGTAACAAATGTTGAACTAAAGTAAGATTTTCTCTTAATTGTCGCGGGAAGGGGTTTGTCTTCCCGCTTTTCCGCATTAACTTTGCCCCGAACCCCATTTCCCACTAACAAAGAGTTGTTTCTCGGTTCAGCTTATTAGAATATAGAAGGTTATGTTAAAGCGCTTTTTGCATTGAGGAATAAAATGATGAGTGAGGCAGATGCCCGCCCGACCAACTTTATTCGTCAGATTATTGACGAAGATCTGGCAACCGGTAAACATACATCCGTACATACCCGTTTCCCGCCTGAACCTAACGGCTATCTGCATATCGGCCATGCGAAGTCGATCTGCCTGAATTTCGGCATCGCGCAAGACTACCAGGGGCAATGCAACCTGCGTTTTGACGATACAAACCCGGTTAAGGAAGATATCGAGTACGTAGAATCCATTAAAACTGACGTACAGTGGCTGGGTTTCCACTGGAGTGGCAATATTCGCTACTCTTCTGATTATTTCGATATGCTGCATCAATACGCCATTGAATTGATCAATAAAGGTCTGGCCTATGTTGATGAACTGAGCCCTGAGCAGATCCGCGAATACCGTGGAACGCTGAAAGAGCCGGGCAAAAACAGTCCTTACCGTGATCGCAGTGTGGAAGAAAACCTGGCTCTGTTTGAAAAGATGCGCGCCGGTGAATTTGCTGAAGGTAAAGCATGTCTGCGTGCGAAAATTGATATGGCATCTCCATTCATCGTGATGCGTGATCCGGTGATTTATCGCATCAAATTTGCCGAGCATCACCAGTCTGGCAATAAATGGTGCATCTATCCGATGTACGATTTTACCCACTGCATTTCCGATGCGCTGGAAGGGATCACCCATTCAATATGTACATTGGAGTTCCAGGATAACCGTCGCCTGTATGACTGGGTATTGGATAACATTACGATTGACTACCATCCGCGTCAGTACGAGTTTTCTCGCCTGAATCTGGAATACACGGTGATGTCCAAGCGTAAACTCAACCAATTGGTGACTGAAAATATTGTCAACGGTTGGGATGATCCACGTATGCCAACCATTTCCGGCCTGCGCCGCCGTGGTTATACCGCTGCGGCTATCCGTGAATTCTGCCGCCGTATTGGTGTTACCAAACAGGATAACAACGTCGAAATGGCTGCATTGGAATCCTGTATCCGGGATGATCTGAACGAAAATGCACCACGGGCGATGGCGGTTCTTGATCCGGTTAAACTGGTGATTGAGAATATGCCGGAAGGTGAAGTGATCCTGACGATGCCGAACCATCCTAACAAGCCAGAAATGGGCAGCCGCGAAGTTCCATTCAGCCGTGAGGTTTATATTGACCGTGCCGATTTCCGCGAAGAAGCTAACCGTCAGTACAAACGTCTGGTGCTCGGCAAAGAAGTGCGCCTGCGTAATGCTTATGTGATCAAGGCAGAGCGTGTTGAAAAAGATGCGGAAGGCAATATCACCACTATTTACTGTCACTATGATGAGCAGACACTGAACAAAGATCCGGCTGACGGCCGCAAGGTCAAAGGTGTGATTCACTGGGTGAGTGCGGTACATGCCGTGCCAGCGGAATTCTATCTGTATGACCGTTTGTTCAGTGTACCAAACCCAGGGGCGGAAGATGATTTCTTATCCACAATCAATTCAGAATCATTGGTCGTGCGTAAAGGTTTTGCCGAGCCGGGGCTGGTGAATGCACAGCCAGAAAGAACTTATCAGTTCGAACGCGAAGGTTATTTCTGTGCTGATAGCGGCCTCTCCAGTGCAGAGCATCTGGTATTTAACCGCACAGTTGGCTTGCGTGATACTTGGACAAAGATCTCTCAGGAATAACCAGAGCTAATTTATATAACCAAAACATTAAAAAGGCGCGATTATTATCGCGCTTTTTTTATGTTTAAAATATTTGTAATGAAAATTGACTCTCCCCACTAAAGATTAAAAATTGCCTTATAGTCTTATTTTATGTAGGGTTATTCGCTATTGATAACTGGTGGTACAAAAAATAGCCTGTTCTTCTGGGCGGAAAAAATATTACATTTACTGTAACTATGCCAATTAGCATCTTTTATGGACTGTCGTCGCTGTTTCTGCGTTTGTTATAGCGCGGTATTGACTGACAGAAGCAGCATTACCCAGCTATACCCGATAAATCTGAAGTTGCAGGGTATAAAAGAATAATAAGTTCAGACGAGGTCATTCATGAAAAGCGTTAAATTGCGTACCTTGGCAGCACTCATCACGACAGTTGGATTAATGGGCTGTGTTCATGCAGAAATGACGTCACAGCAGGTAGTGGATTCGCTTAGTCAATTAAAAGTGAATTTCAAAATTAAGGATAATCAAGCAGGAGCACATGGAACTGATTGTGCCATTTTAGGCGCGGACGGGGCTTCCTGTAATCAGGTTCATATCACATTGGCTAATGGCAATCAGGCGATCGACTCCTCTGACTGGGCGATCTATTTTCACAGTATTCGCCAGATCCTGAAAGTCGATCATGAGCAATATAAAATCACGCATATCACGGGTGACTTACATAAGCTGGAGCCGACGAAAAAATTCACCGGTATCAAGGCCAATGAAAAAATCTTGTTACCGATCTTTGGAGAATACTGGCAGATTTACAGCACAGATTTTATGCCACGCTGGTATGCCACTTCCGGTGATGCGACGCCTAAAATACTGGCGAATACCGATACGGAAGATCTGAGTGCGTTTTTATCTGATTTTACAGGTGATCAGTGGAAACGCACTACGTCAGATAACAATATCCAGATGACCCCAGAAACTCGTTTTGTAAAAAACCAGCAGATGGTAAAAATCAGCGGGGATCAACTGCGTGGACAGGTTATTCCGACGCCTAAAACGCTGACTATCCATTCACAAGATGTGAACCTATCCCGTGGCGTGAAATTGGAGTTGGGCGGGTTGAGCAACGCATCAATCAACGTTATTCGAGAACGCTTTGCCTCTCACAATATCAAGCTAACGGATAATGGCTATCGGATTGCGGCACAGATCAACGCAAACAAATTTACAGGCAACTGGCGAGTGCAAGGGGCTTATTCGCTGAATATCACAACTCAAGGAACGCAAATCGTCGCTTTTGATCAATCCGGTGTGTTTTATGGCCTGCAATCCTTGTTATCTCTGCTCCCTGCCAATGGTGATCCTACAATAGCCACACTAACGGCAAAAGACGCGCCCAGGTTCGAATATCGAGGCATATTTTTGGATGTTGGGCGTAACTTCCACAGTAAGGAAGCTGTCCTGCGTCTGCTCGATCAGATGTCCAGTTATAAACTGAACAAATTCCATTTCCATTTGAGCGATGATGAAGGCTGGCGTCTGGAAATCCCCGGTCTGCCAGAGCTGACTGAAGTCGGGAGCAAACGCTGTCATGATCTGAGTGAAACTCAATGTTTGTTGCCGCAGTTAGGATCAGGGCCTGATAGCAATAATATGGGAAGTGGTTATTTTAGTCGTCAGGATTACATTGATATCTTGAAATATGCAAAAGCGCGCCAGATAGAAGTGATCCCCGAGATTGATACCCCTGCTCACGCTCGTGCAGCGGTCGTGTCGATGGAAGCCCGTTACAAAAATCTGATGGCGCAGGGGAAAGAGCAGGAGGCCAATGAATATCGCCTGCTTGACCCGACTGATACCACGAATGCGACATCAGTACAGCTCTACGATCGCCGCAGTTATTTAAATCCGTGTATGGATTCCTCCAAGCGGTTTATTGACAAAATTATCAGCGAAATCGCTTTAATGCACAAAGAAGCGGAATTACCGTTGAACACATGGCATTTTGGTGGTGATGAAGCGAAAAACATTCGTTTGGGAGCGGGGTATCAGGACAAAGATGGTCCAATCGAACCGGGTAAGGGGATCATCAACAAGAAAATAGAAGACAAACCGTGGGCAAAATCTCAGGCTTGCCAGAAAATGATAGCGCAGGGCATTGTTAAAGATGTTAGTGAACTTGACAGCCATTTTGCTATTGAAGTCAGCAAGATCGTCAACACTCATGGCATTGATACAATGCAGGCATGGCAGGATGGCTTGAAACATGTGAAGTCGGCAAAAGACTTCGCGACCAAGCATGTGGCAGTGAATTTCTGGGATACACTCTATTGGGGAGGCTATGACTCCGCCAATGATTGGGCGAATAAGGGCTATCGAGTGGTCGTTTCCAGCCCTGATTATGTCTACCTTGATATGCCGTATGAAGTTAGTCCGAAAGAGCGCGGCTACTATTGGGCAACTCGCTTCAATGATGAAGCAAAAATTTTCAGTTTTGCGCCGAACAATATGCCACAAAACGCTGAAACATCGGTGGATCGCGATGGCAACCGCTTCAATACTCAGAGCAACAAACATTGGCCGGGAGCTTATGGGCTGTCAGGGCAATCATGGAGCGAAACTGTGCGTACTGATGATCAGATGGAATATATGATTTACCCGCGCTTGTTGCCGTTGGCGGAACGTGCATGGCATCAGGCGAGTTGGGAACAGAATTATCAGCAGGGCAGGGAATATAAGGGCGGCGTAACACATTATGTTGATACCAATGCGCTCAACAATGACTGGATAGATTTTGCCAATTTGATGGGACAGCATGAGCTGGCGAAATTGGATAAAGCTAACATTGCGTATCGGTTGCCAGTACCTGGGGGAAGGATCGTATCCGGGACGTTGGAAGCTAATATCGCCTTGCCGGGGCTAGCGATCCAGTATTCGCTGGATGGCGGTAAAACATGGGAGATTTACGATGACAGGCAGCGCCCACATGTCAGCAGTAATGTGAAAGTGCGCTCTGTCAGTACTGATGGCAAGCGTTTTAGCCGAGATGAAGAAGTAAAAATCACGCTCTGATATTTCTTTTAAAAAGCAGCCTGCCGATTAGCTTGAGCTAATCGGCAGTAGCTTAATTAGACTAAATGAGACACAGAAGTGGATAATTGTCATAACTTCTTATTGTGTCGTGTTTTCTCATCATGAGTTTTCATCATGCATCGTGCTATCTTTGCGGCAATCACCAGCAGTACAGTGACCATACAAGTAGAGACTATGGTTTGACAGCTTGATCCCGTAACGTTCAGCGATATCTTTCTGGCGCTCTTCAATAAACTCATCACTGAACTCAATGACTTTACCGCAGTCAAGGCAAATCAGATGGTCATGGTGATGCTGTTGAGTGAGTTCAAAAACCGATTTACCGCCTTCAAAATTGTGGCGTGTGACAATGCCGGCATCATCGAACTGGTTCAACACGCGATAGACAGTGGCGAGGCCAATCTCTTCACCGATATCAATCAGTTTTTTGTAGAGATCTTCCGCACTGACATGATGGCATTCTGGATCCTGTAGCACTTCCAGAATTTTCAGGCGTGGAAGTGTTACTTTAAGTCCAGCATTTTTCAATGCTTTATTGTTGTCGGTCATGCGGATTCAGTCCTGTAACTTAGTAAGGTGAACTTATGATACTTGGGGGTATCGTGAGAGAATCATGATTCTGTTTCACGCTATAGATTATAGGCATGGATATTCTAAATGAAAACCACACCTATCCCGATATCATGACACATTATTGAGGAATTATCCCGTGAAAAGGAGCTTGGCTCCTTATACGCCAAGAATTTCTGACAGGCTCATCTCGGCCTTAATCTGCTGTACCCAAGTTTCAACGCGCTCATCCGTCAATTCTGGCTGGCGATCTTCATCGATAGCAAGGCCAATAAAATGGTTATCGTCGGCCATGCCTTTGGAGACTTCAAAGTGATATCCCTCGGTTGGCCAGTGACCTACGATAATGGCACCGAGAGGTTCAATGATATCGCGAATCGTACCCATACCATCACAGAAGTACTCTGCGTAATCTTCCTGATCGCCACAGCCGAACAGAGCGATGAGTTTGCCATCGAAATTGATCTCTCCCAGTGTCGGGAAGAAATCATCCCAGTCACACTGAGCTTCACCATAATACCAAGTCGGAATGCCGAGCAGCAGGATATCGAAAGCTTCAATATCTTCTTTGCTGCTTTTGGCAATATCGTGGACTTCAGCAACATCAGCACCGCCCAATTTTTTTTGGATCATTTTGGCAATGTTCTCTGTGTTGCCTGTATCGCTGCCGAAGAATATACCTATTAATGCCATAAAATGGGTTAACCTCTTATTTTAATTGTGTATTAAGCTATACACATCACGCTGAAATCAGCAGGAAAAATGTTAATTTTAATAAAATTAAAAGCGTTATTTTGACCAAACATCAATGACAAGTCTGTCAGATTTGTGTGGTAACGTCGTTTCATGCTGTCGAGTGAAAGCCGTTAATTAGTAAGGTGATTTTCTGCCAGTTGAGCTAATAACATTTGTTCAATCAGCTCGCTGCGGCTGATATTGCGCTCTTTTGCCAGATGGTTCAGTGCATCGACGGCATCTTCATTGAGCTTCAATTCCACCCGACGCAGTCCTTTGACTTTATCTCGGCGCAACTGGTTGCGTTTATTGATCCTAAGCTGCTCATCCCTGGACAGCGGATTCGTTTTCGGTCGCCCTGGCCTGCGTTCATCTGCGAACAAATCCAGTGTGGTGCGATCAGTTTGTTCTTTTGCCATAAATTCAATTGTAAAGGGCGTGGCCAATAGTATAGCGGGCAATGATACCTTAGCTGGGCGCGAGCCGCTACTGGTTGATGGGGGAGATGTCTGGCAGGAAGAGAGAGATATGGGGGAGTGGGTTATCTCAGGATATGCATTTAACTATTTACTTTCGAAATACATAATGATGTTTTTTTGTGATCTGAGATCTATCTTTTTTTGTGTTGACTGTATAGATGTCTCCCTACGTGCAGCGACCTGCAATCAAGGGACTATAAAAGCCCCTTGATTTGACAATTTTAAGATAATTAACTCAATTAATTACAATGCAATAGTTGGATTTTCAATTCCACATGCTCTGGCATAACGAGCCAGCGTATTGATACTTGCTTTATCAACGTTTGACTCCATTCGGCTTACTGTAGAGGGGTTAACTCCCATAATTTTGGCGATCTCTTGACGTGTTAAACCTGCATGTTCCCGCCATTTTTGCAAAGTTTCTTGCAACCGCTCTTTTCTTGTTTCTTCTTCGTAAGCCGCTCGATATTCTGGATCTTTCATCCATTTTTCGTGCAGTTCTTTATGAGTTATTAATTTCATCAAGCACCTCTTCTAATCTACTCTTAGCCAACTCTATTTCATGCCGTGGGATTTTTTGAGATTTTTTAACAAAAACTCTTAAGATAATTATCTTACGACCTGATTGATAAACCCAAATCCCTCTCGCAATGTCCGTTCCCATAGTTCAAAAATGAAATAGAAAAATCAAGATATAAGATTAATTATCACATTGATATGTTCATAATTTTATATAGGTAGTAATTGGAGAATAGTAGGTATGGTAACTAATGCAATAAGCAGGGAAATAATAATGGAGAGAGAAATGACTTCCTGTTTAAAACCATACTTATTGGAAAAAACATAAACACCTGCTCCTATTGGCTGTGCAGCCATGACAATCGCAGCAATTAGCCAGATATTATCAGTTTGTTGCATACCAAATAGATAGTAAGCACAGATAAACGTAATCAATGGCTGTATTCCTAATTTAAGGCACAACATTGGCATAGCTAATTTTAGCGCATCGCTGTTGATATGCTCTTTGATTTTAAGCCGAGATAATCCCAATCCTAAAGCGAATAGTGCTGTTGGGCCGGAGGCATTACCAAGAAGTTCAGCAAATGAACGCAAAAAGTTAGGAACGGGAATACCTAAAAAAACGAAAATCAATCCAGCAATAACTGAAATAGTCAGAGGATTGCTCAATGTTGTCTTTAATGCTCCAACGAGGCTTTGACTAATGGATATTCTGTTGCCTGATTGGCGTGTAGAAAAAATATCGTAAGTGATGATAACAGCCATGATTGCAGGAATGTTATGCAAAATCGTGGCGATAGCGGCAGGAAGCGCGGCGGATTCACCATAGACTGAAATTAGGATTGGAACGCCCATATATCCAGTTGTACCATAACATGCACCCATGCTTAAAATCGACGATTGCGGTAAACTAATCCCCATGAATTTTGCTACTAATATTCCTAAAATGTATGCGGCACCAATGCCAGCCAAACTGGCAGTTATGAATCCCCACTGTTGTAGCTCACTCATATCTGCACGAGCAATAGCAAGGAACAATAAAGCAGGGAGTGCGATATAAAGCACATAGTCATTGATTAATTTATCAGATTTTCCGCTGTCGGGGCGTAAGCGCCCGAAAATATATCCGATAAAAATAATAAGAAATATCGGCGCAACTATCATAAACATTTAAAATCAACCTCATATGAGTTTAAAACATAACAACATACTCCCCCAGTTTTACTGGGCTATGCTGTTCAAGAAGTAAGGAATTTCACGATTCTCGCCAAGGAACGAAGGAATATTAGCTACTCCCATATTTTCTTGTTCAATGATATGACCACTTATTGGTCTGTACAAATCAGGAATAGACAGTTACATATTTCTTAAATTCATCAGGGAAATGTTTAAACTGCTTCATAAGGGGTTCATGACAATTCAATAACATGATAAATGAAAATTTAGCGTCTGATGGAAGTTTATCTTGATGAGCAAGTTGTTTTATCACGGAAGCTAAATCTGTTGGATCATTTGGGCCGGAACCAAAAACAATGTCTCTTATCCCTGTATCAAATATATTTGATATTAAAGATATTTTTTTATCTGTTGAAATCGAAAAAGGACATCTTTCAGATCCTTCTCTTAATGTTTCATCCAAAATACCATCAATATTAAAATTTGAAAATCTTGGCTTGTGATTTTTAGGTAGTGTTAATAAAGCCATGTTATATTCCCTCTTGTTATCAAGTTTACTTTGTTTTTATTAAAAATAAATTTACTGTATCAATGTTGATTAAAATAATTATTTTTGTTAAATGTATAATTTCTTTTTAATAATCGAATTTATCAATAATAGTGGTAAGGGCGACTCTATGAAACTGGATCTTCGTACTGATCGTCTTAATGGGCGCGGTATAACTCTTGAGCAACTACGTGCCTTTGTGTATGTTGCTACATATGGCGGGTTTGCCAAGGCTGGCGAAGAATTGGGACGTTCACAATCCACTCTTAGCTTCAGCATTAAACGACTTGAAGAAGATATTGGTTGTCGTTTAATCGATAGACGTCATGGTCACCTTATTGGATTAACTAGTGAGGGAAAGCAATTTTTACTCGCAGCAAAGGATATTCTTTTTCGTATGACACAAGCGTTACAATCGGTGAAAAAATTTCAGTTGAGAGGCCAAATTGCATTTGGTGTGCCAGATGATTTCAGCATTACAAACTTGCATAAAGTGATTTCTTGGTGTCAGGCTGAACATCCTGAGTTAAAAATAGAGATTATCTCAGCTTCATCACCTATGCTTTTAGCTCTACTGGAAAAACGGCAATTAGACATGGTCATTACTAAGGAAATAGCCGGACAGCCAACCAACACCAATAATAATAACATCCTACTCATTGATTCATTGCACTGGGTTGCATCAAAAGCGATATATTTTAATGAATTTCAAGAAATTCCTCTTGTTATTTTTTCTGAAGGTTGTGTTATCCGCGAATGTGCTATAAAAACGTTGGAGAATGTAGATAAACCGTATTTCCTTGCGTACGTAAGTTCCTCATTTGAAAATATAAAAAGTGCAGTAGAACACGGATTAGGGGTTAGCCTATTGCCACTCAGAGCATTAACCGATGATTTGTATGTATTATCCTCCGAACATGGCGTACCTAGTGTTCCAGCAATTAAGCTTGTTTTACATATTGCAGCTCAAGGGGATTTATATGAATTCTTTGCTGATTATCTACGCCGCTCATTATCAGAATAGCACCCAGAATTCCAGTTTGTGTAAATTCGAAAAGGAATTCTCATTCTTTTGGTAAAAATACATATTGACTGGCCCACCCCCATCATACCCAGGCATCCCCTCCTCAGCACCAGTTTCTATGTTCACAAGACATCTCGCGTCCCGATCAGCTGTCGCCTGTGGTTTGGTGCTAGTGCGAATCTGGCTACCGGCCAACCGTACGTCTGCCTTATCTCTCATTAAACTTTAGTTAAGGACAATAAACACCCTGAAATTATCAGGGTGTTTATTAGGTTATAGAAGTAGTCCATCGCAATAGACGATAAAGCTAACTTCCTATGCATATAATTAACATTCTGTTGAGGGCAATTAAAGCATAACCTACACTCCCATTACTGAAATTTTTAGAATAATTATTTGTAGAGTTTAGTTTGGTTTTACTCCATACACCCCAATGGTGTGGCCAACCTAGATATTTTTCAATTCCTCCCTTTTTTTCGGGATACATATCGTATAGTGCATTTAGCTCATCAATGGAGGGTAACGGACAATGTTTTTTTCCATCTTCCTCAAGTAATTCTGCCCATTCTTCACCATTCACACTTTTGGTAGTATCTTCTGGAGCCAGCATCACTTCAGATGCTAAAGGAGGCCGAGTCAATATTATATTATTTACGGATACTTTCTCATGCATATGCCCCCAATACTTGGCCTTATCCGTATCAGGGCTGGTAATCACGGTAAAGATAACATTCTTAGTTTCCGTTTTCCCTACTCCATAGGCCTTGATGATGAAGGAAGTTTTTAGTCCCTTGCCATTATCGGTGACAGGAATAACCAGCGTGCCATTCTCTGGTGTAATGGCTGTAAAATCACCGTTTTTTCCATGCAGTGTTACCGTGGATGTTTCTTCCTGATTTTGGCGGTTATGGGCTTTGGTCTCAATGGTTACAGGGACAGCCCGGGCAGCCTTTCCATCTTTTGTTGTCGCCTTAATGGTTAAGGTAATAGTGTCACCTTTCTTCACTCTGACCGCCATATTCCCATCTATATTCGCTTCTGAAGGGGATAACTCCACCGTAAAATCACTGGCAACGCCTTTTACTGTACCATCGGGATGGCCGCCCAGTTTATTGCCCTGCTGAGTGGTATCTTTGTTAACTTGTGAGCCAGTTTTTTTGCCTGTTTGGGAACGGGGGATCATCGCCAACTGTATCACTTGACCGCTATGCTCATCGGTCAGAGGATAGGCGGGAACCGTTCCTGTCTGAGCCGGATTGATAACATGATTAGGATCGTCACCAAGCGTTGCCACCACGAATTCAGGTGATTTAGACGCATTAGGACCATCCACAGGGTATTTTATGCCCCATGCAAATATCGAATTGTCCTTCTCATGCCCGCCATTATTAGCGTTAAAGTGGTAGGTCGCCGTTAACTGTTTTCCAACTTCCAACGTACCACCGATTTCCAGATTTTCAATAATAGGGCTACGGTCAGGGTCAATGACCCTGCCTTTGTCGCCTCCGCTGTCAAGTTGATTACTCGTTCTATCACCGGTATTTGTAGATACCGGATCTCCGGGCGTTTTTCTGCCGTTTATCGGTGTAATTGTAATTTTCAATTGCTTGCCGATATCTTCATGAGCTAATACAGGGGAGGTGATTTCTCCGCTATTGCCATTAATGTTGCCTTTGGCGGTAGAATGGGGGATTTGCTCCTCATTGCCATCCTCCTTAATGCGTGTCCATACGTACTCGGACTGATCCGTTGCCTCTCCCGTGCCGGGTTTAAAGACATAAGTCGCTTTAAGAGCAGAACCGGTTTCCAGTCTGCCGCTCAGTATTAACTGCTCAATGGAAGGCTTACCCTGTGGGTCAAGAATGGTTCCCGGCTTGCCGCCTGTGGGCGTGGTTTTATTACCGTCTTGTGCATTCATGCTGATATCAACGGTTTTGTATTGACCTGCGATGTTCTTGCTATTAACCGGCTTAATGGACACTGCCAACGTTTTACCCGCATCTTCCTGTTTCAAATCCTTAGTCAGTGTTCCTGTTTTTGCTTTCTCATCTTTACTGGCATCAGGCACTTTTGCCCATTGATCGTCAGCCACAGGGGTATTTTTGTCATGCCAGATATATTCAGACTGGTCATGGGGATCACCCCCATTAGCGTCAAACGTGTATCTGGCTGTCAGGGGGTTATTGATTTCCAGATTACCTGTCAGAATCAATGTGGTGATTTCCGGCTCTGTATGCGGGTTGGCTACGCTTCCCTTACCATTCCCCCCTGTCACCCCTGATGCAGCATCAGGCATGCTGGTGTCAACGGTCACAGGATCTGTGGCTCGGATATCCAACGCATTGAAAGCCAGTACCGAGAGTTCAAGCACTTTACCGTTGGCAGCTTGCGTAATCAGGAATTTCTCCACGGTATCGTCCCCTTTTACTCTGCCGGATTTCTCCAGCCCGTTGGGGCTATTTGGGTTGAAGGAAACCGGATTGGCCTGTGCAGTATCAGCCAATTTATTCACTGTATTTTGAGTTGTTCCCTGAACGCCCCAAGCATAGAGGGATTGATCCGTTTTATCGCCGCCATTGGCATCAAACCGATAGGTAGCATATAAATTTCCGCCAACGTCCAAAGCTCCATGAAGTTTCAGATCGCGGATGAGCGGTGCGGTCGGGGTAACAAATGTGATAATGGCCGGGTGGTTCAGCTTTTTACCTTCTACTTCCGGTGTAATTTTTTGAGAGCCAATTTTAGTACCCGCCGTGACAGTCACTTTATAGATGCCACTTTCTTTCGGATCTTCCGACACGTTGCCGATTGTCGGGTCTTTATCCCCTGTCAACTGCGTGTTGTCAGGAACAAATTTAACGAGGTGTGCCACGCCTTTAATGGAATTGCCCTGCACGTCTTTCAGCGTCAGTGTTAAAGTGGTCGTAGATTGGCTGTCGGCGGGTAGTACCTCTTTATTCAGTTTAGCCGCGGGAGTGTTGACATCCACAATGTCCCCCAGCGGAGTACCAAACTCTATCTTCGCAGAAGACAGTTCCTTGCTGCCCACGCTTAATGTAACTGTCCACTTGCCTTTGCCAGAGCCTGCAATCACACTTGCTTTATAGATGCCACTGCTCTGTGGATCTTCTTTGAGTTCACCGAGTAGAGGGGAAATTTCCTTTGAGGCACCGTACATTTCGCGGTTATCCGGCGTCAGGGTAATTTCGTTCCCCACGCCCGTGATGAGATTATCGTCTTTGTCTCTCAATTCCAGAATGAGATGGGTAATCTCGCCTTCTTTTTCCAGATGTTTGTTTTCTGGCGCAAATTTCGTTTTGCTAATATCGATCATCTCTGACAACGACCCATTAAACTCAATCGTTAGTGGAGGTAACTCATGGCTATCCACTGTGGCGATGATTTCCCATATACCTTGTCTATTACCCGCCGTGATATCAAGTTCATAAATGCCGGGGGCGATTTCTTTTGCATCCGTGCCGAATACTGGGTCTTTCTCTCCCTTTTTTAGTTCCTTTTTATCGTCGGTCAACTTGATTCTGCCCGCCGCACCAGTCACTGGCTGATTATTTTTGTCCTTCAGTACCAACCGGGTTTTTGTCTGGGTTTTGCCATTCGCCAGCATCGCCAGTTTTTTTTGTTCAAAACCGGAACTTGAGATACTTATCGCTGTAGAAATGACTTGTACCTGAATTTCCACCCGGTTGGAACCGTTGCCTTGCGTATCGTAAGCCACGCCGGACAGGATGTAACGGTTGTTGCTATTTTTCACATGATACGGTGGCAGAATTAGCAGGTACTGGGTGTCACTGCTGTTCACTTTATCCAGCTTGCCGCCCGCAGCGATAATACTGGCCTCATTCCAGACAATCTCTTTCAGCCCGTATTTGCTGTTGACACTGACGTTAAGGGGTTTGATTTCACCGCCGTACCCGCTAATCAACGCTTCCGCCACCAGCCGGATAACTTCCCGTTTGCGGTATTCCAGCACGATTTGATTATTACGCTCGACTAAATCATAACGGCTGCCTTGCAAGCTGCGCTTAGACGCCACCGCATTGGGATCAACCTGTTTTGACCACGGTGTGCCGATTTCATAATTCAGCCCCAGATTGAACAGCGTTTCACCTCCACCAGAGGTGCTTTGCTTGCGGTCAATGCCTAACGTGACTAAAGGAATAGGGGTGTAATTAGCGCCCACGGTAAAAGCAGACGGATTTTTCTGTCGGCGGTCTTCGCTGATCAGCCCGACTTCATCACCAAAGTACTGCTCGTACACCAACTTGCCGCCCAATTGTGGATAGGGCGGTAAATAACCCTCTGCCCGTAAGTCAAAACCATTGGCTGGGCGCTCGTCATAATCAGCCAGTTTTTTCGCTTCTTTCCAGCCACTTAAGCGGAAATAACTGTTTGCACCGAATTTCAGGTAATCACGGGCATATTCCGCCCCCAAACCGAGACGGGTATGATCACGGGTTATGTCATGGTCGAGGAAGGTGTTATAGCCGAGCATTCCGTGGTCGAAAAAGTAACGGTGTCCTAAGCCAAAGTTAGCTGTGGTACGGCTGTCGATATGACGCAGTCCGAATTGGGTGAACAGCAGGTTAGCTTTTTCATCATAAAGTGGCAGCAGCATATCAAACTGGCTGCCGTCGAGACGGCCACGGTCATCCACATTGGCCTGTATCTTGGCTGTACCGTAGTGTTTTAGCCAGTTCTGCACAGTTTGATTGGCTTCACTGACCGCCATACCCCGTAACTGACTTTTCGCACTGTCCATCACGTTGCCGCTTTTCAGTAGTCCGGCCGCATGGGAGGCCGTGCCAGCGAGCCAGTGCTCAGTGCTGTTTTCGGGAATGGGTGTTTCTGCGGCTACGGCTACCGGTGTAAAAATGACCGCGGCCGGAAAGGCAATCTGCGCAAAGATATTCACCCAGACTAGCCACCTGAGAAGGTAGTGTTGTTTTTTTGTCTGCTGTCTGTTTTGTTTCTTTGACATTTTTAATGAACCTATCAAGATAGAAAATAGTTATATCGGTTTGTATGGCTGTGGGACATTATTGATTAACGGAGAATCAGAGAGGGTGTTTATGCCTTACATCCTAATGCACGTATATTAAAATAAGTCTTGGTATATATGGATTAGGATTTATCTCTAAAATGGCCTTTTAAATTAAATGATTAATTCGTTCAGCTTATTTCACACGGAATAACTATTTTGTTTTAATATGAAAAACACCCCTAGAAAATTTAAACTAGAAAGAAGAAGGTGAAATCAGTAACTGGTGTTAGTTTTATTGATTATTAGCAGATTGTAAAATCACGACAAGGAGGAAAATATTTCATCAATAGTAGGAACCGCAGAAACACGGGGGTTCCGGTTTTTTTGTCATAAAATAAAATAGAAGAATTTACATAAATATATGTCGTATTGTTAATTTTAAATCGATTGGGTATATAAAATATTGATGGCAATATTTTCCGAGCCTTCTGATTAAGGCGCCGGCCTTAATCAGAAAACAGGTACGGATATTATGATGCAAAAATTTTTCGTATCATGTAGGTAAAAGAACCCATGCTCTCAAGCCACTTAAAATTCGGCTCTACCAACTCTCTCCCTATCGCACCCCCGGCGGTTATCATTAGCCAGGATGCCGTCTGTTCCGCATTAATCTGTTTATCAATTTCCCCTGTTTCAATCCCCTTACGGATTAATAGGGCTAAACGTTCCCTGACTTTTTTTTCATTTTCGATAAATATCTTATTAATTGTAGGGTTACGGCTAGCTTCAGCGATAATTTCGATGCTGAGTCGTGCATAATCAGGTTGGTTATACAGGTGGATCAGGCTTGTCATCATCTTTTCTATTGTTGCCATAACCGAGCTTTCATCATCATTGGTATGCAAAATTTCGTTATAGTCATGGCTGTCTTCTTCTGCGATAGCTTCAATAATGGCGTTTTTGGTTGGGTAATAGTGAAACAGATTACCTGGACTCATGCCTGCTGCCTTGCAGATTTCTGCTGTGGATGTTGCATGAAATCCTTTCTCTATAAAACAGGAGATGGCAGCATCAATGATTTGTTTGCGTTTAGCGCGCTGTTTTTCTGTCTGTTTTGACAAAACATATTCCTCCAAAAGATCGGATATAAAAAATTAGATTAATTACTCTATCTAATGTTCGGATGTTATTATACAGACTAAATGTTTATTCTTCTTATTTAATCATCAGAAATAGTTTTATGAGTATTACACGCATAAAATTGCTTAAATATTATTAATGTCCGGCTGTTAATTTGCACAAAAACATGCCGGACATAAAATAATCTGTCAGTGATAATCGAGATCGTCTTTCGTTACTGAGGTAAATTTCTTAAGGTGTGGAGTAATAAAGTTTTTAAAATCATCCATATAACTGTAAATAACCGGTACAAACAGTAAACTGAGTAAAGTTGAACTGAGTAGCCCCCCAATAACCGAGATTGCCATCGGCGCCCGGAAACTGGCATCTGCGCCGCTGGTAATGACCAGCGGGATCATGCCGGCAATCATGGCAATAGTCGTCATAATAATAGGCCTGACACGCTCTCTGCCTGCCTGAATAATGGCTTCATTTCGTGGCATACCCATCCGGGATTTTTCGAGAATAAATTCAACCAACAATATTGAGTTTTTTGAGACTATTCCCATCAACATTAATATGCCGATAATAACGGGCAGATCAATGGCGGCACCATAAATAAGCAATGCGATAATTGCGCCACCGATAGCAAATGGCAGAGCAATCAAAATCGTCATTGGCTGTAAAAAGTCTTTGAACAGAATAATCAGAATAGCTAATACCATCATGATACTGAGCGTTATGGTCGTCGTGAAACGATCAAACATTTCATTCATATATTCAACTTCACCATACTCGACTCTTTTTACCTCCAGAGGCAATTTTTTCATTGTGGGTAATTCATTAATTTGTATAAATGCTGTTCCAACCGCAATACCATTAAGATCTGCATCAATACTCGCTTTCCGCTGTCTGGCAATCCGTTCTATTTTGTCAGGGCCTGAGGCAAAAGAGATATTTGCCACCGATTTTACAGGAACATTGACGCCCGATATGCTATTTACGTACAGATCATTTAATACGGTCAGGTTATCCCTGTCTTCTTTGGATAATAAGACGCGGATCGGAACTTGCCTATCTGGTAAGTTAAACTTAGCGACTCTGGAATTGATTTCACCTATTGTTGCCGTTCTAATCACAGTGCCAATTGCATCGGTTGTCACGCCAGCTCTGGCGGCTGTATCAATATTAGGCGTTATGATAATTTCCCGTCTTGGCAAGGGTTGCAAGAGCTTGATATTCTTCAATCCCTCCAACTGCATCATCTCTTGACGTAACTGTTCTATTGTCTGAGACAAAATTTCTGGGTTTTCACTGGCTAGAACAATCGAAATATCTCGGCTGCCACTACTATTGCCAAAGTTATATCGAATATCTGGAATCTCATTTAAGATAGGAATCAATGATTGCTCAAATTCTTTTTGTGACCAGTCACGTTCACCTGTCGGTACTAAATTTATAATAATGTTACTTCTATTCTGGCTAATCTCACCAGAGGAGCCATCAACGCCGGCAACAGAGAAAATATCGATAATTTCTGGGCGGCCTTGCAGTTTTTTAATAATCTTCTGCAACGTTTCATCACTTTGTGCCGCTTGTGTGCCGGGGGGGGCTTCTACTTCTATTGTGGTGATACTAATATCCGATTTAGGCATAAAACCCGAGGGTAACAGTGCGACCAGGGCTAATGATCCCAAAAGAAAAACGATGGCTAATAGCGAAGCTGTTTTGCGGAATTTTAATGTTTTTTCCAGGATAGAAAGATATTTCTTTATCCATTTGGGTGTCTCTGTTTCATCCGTTTTCGGATGTTTTTTAGGCTGTAGCAGATAGGCGGACATCAGCGGAGTCACCAATCTGGCGACCAGTAATGATGATAATACTGCCGCTGATACGGTAATACCGAAGGGAACAAAATATTTACCGATAAAACCACCAATAAAACTGACGGGCAGAAAAACAGCGACAATGGTAATAGTAATAGCGACTATTGCAAATCCTATTGCATCTGACGCTTTGATGGCGGCAATATAAGGTCTTTCACCTCTTTCAATATATTTCTCTATATTCTCTATTTCGACGATCGCATCATCAACTAAAATACCTATCACCAATGTTAATGCCAATAAAGTGATACTGTTCAGGGTGTAACCAAATAAATGCAGGATAAAAAATGCCGGTAGTATAGATAATGGCAGTGCAATGGCTGCAATCAATGTCGCTCGCCAGCTTTTGAGAAAGAAAAAAACCACAATGACAGTTAGTATTGCACCTTCTATTAATGTCTGCATGGTCGCATTATAACTTGCCACCGTATATTTTACATTTGATGAAACAAGTTTAATATTGACATCCGGATATTCTTCTCCGGTCATTTGTAATGCCCGTACAACCCCTTTTTCTACCTCTGTATCACTTGAACCTTTAGCGCGGAATACGGCGAAACCCACAACAGTTTCATTATTTAAGCGGGCAATGGTGATGGTTTCTTTATGTGAATCTCTAATCGTGGCGATATCGCCCAATTTTACCCAATTATCGTTTGCTAAAGGAAGTTTTAACTGGTGTAAATAATCTATTTCATTTTTTGCACCTAAAATACGAATGGTATGATCTTGTCCTGCGACAACCATTTTTCCGCCAGGAATATTGACGTTATTTTGAAGTAATAACTGGTTAATATCCGCAACACTGATCTTCAATGCGGCCATCTTTACCGGATCAGGTTCAATCAAAATTTCCTTATTTGTGCCACCCAGCCTCGTTATTTTTTGAACGCCGGGCACCATTAATAACTTTTTACTTAATTTGTCATCAACAAACCAAGATAAATCGGTCAAATTCTTATCTTTTGACTGAACCGCGTAATTCAGGATAGCGCTGCCCTCTACATCAATACGGCTTATTAGCGGTTCATCTATTGATTGGGGTAATTCCGAACGAATCTGTGTAATTTGCTCCCGGATATCATTTGTCGCAACATTCGGATCAATTTTTATATCAAACTCGATAATTGTGATGGATACGCCATCCGTTATCGTTGAGTTAATATGTCGAATGCCCGGCAATCCAGAAACTGCGCGTTCTATGGGCTGTGTAACTGCATTTTCCAATTCGGAAGGCGATGAGCCATTTTGTGTGACAGTCACAGTCACAACCGGAAAATTAATAACGGGGTTTGCATTAATAGGCAATTTTAAAAAGGAAAATAACCCAGCGACAGTGAGTGCCAGAAAAATAACAATCGTGGGAATAGGTTTTCTGATGGCCCATTCGGATAACTGATATTTCATCTTATTTTCCCTGTGGCATAATGGCAACAGTATCCATTTCTTGTAGGAATGGATATGCAGAAACAATGATTTTATCTTTTGACGATAAGCCGGACTTTATCTCAATCCAGTTATCAAAAATGCGCCCTGCATTAATTTCTTTTTTCTCTACTACATTGTTTTTACCGACAACATAGACACTCGGTTTATTTTTATTTCCCATATTGACAGCACTATAAGGAATGGCATTGACTTTTTCTGGTTTAAGCTGAAATAAGGCATGGCCGAAATCCCCCAGTTTGACATCGGCGGGGACATTTTCGAGCGTAATTCTTATTTTTCCTATTTGGGTAACAGGATTAATTTTCGGTGAGATATATCTCACTTTGCCGGTTATTTTGCTGCCGGAAGTGAGAGAAATAGCCGCAGGGATTCCTGTGTTTATTTGTTTTAAAGCAGAGATATAGGCTTCAGCCGAAAATTCGTGCTGGTTGTTTTCGATCAGTTTAAACAGTTGATTGCCATCGGTTATCATACCTGCCATCGCAGTTCGTTCACTGATAACGCCTTCCTTGGGTGCAAATATGGTTGTTTTCGCGCGCTGGGTTTTTTCCCCTTCCAATTGTGCCTGTAACTGCCGATACTCTGCTTTTGCCGCATTTAAGGCTGATAAGGATGAATTTGCCTGCATTTTGTATTTGTCAAATTCACTGGCAGAAATTACACCTGTATTTGCCAGCGGTTTTGCACGCTTAAGTTCGGACTGTGCCTGATTACTCGTCGCTTCATTCTGTTTTATCAAAGCCAGCGCTTTTTCCAGTTCCGCTTTGGCTTGTTTGACTTTTTCATCCTGAACCAGTGTTTCTAATGTAGCTAACACATCACCTTTTTTGACATAGTCGCCTTCTTCGACCAGCACCTCTGTGATGATATGCTGGGGGAGCGCCGGGCTTATCACAATCTCATTTTTTGCTACGACTGCTCCCAATATTTTGATAGAAGGAGTGAACTGTACAGCCTGCATGGTTGTGGTTGAGACATGCATCTGTTCTTGGGGGGACTGGGCATTTGCAGTGGAAATGAACAGAGAAAAACAAACGCCAAGAAGAGATAAAAGATTTCTTGCCATTCCTCGTCCTTACAGTGATCACTTAGGTTAGTGTTGAGGTTTTAGATAGATTAGTCTATCTATAAAATTCGTGCAACAGTGTTTTGTATTAGCGACAACTCACGAGGATAAATGACAAGAATCTCCAAAAAGGGGGCAATATCCACTCTCTGGAAAAGAGATGGGAGACACGGCTAATTCGGTGAAAAAAGTGATTTGGCTGGCGATTCAGGAGGCGGCTAAAAAGTGGACAATGCCGATCCATAACTGGCGTCTGGCGATAGTTCACTTTATGATCGAATTCGGTGACCGACTAAACGATCACCGTTAAAATGAAGTGGCGATTACACAAAATCGCAAACAGGGTCCAAAAAACTGCCCCTTGTTGTTGGCAGGACGCCAAGGGGCAGTTTAATTTTTTGATCAATGCCTTAAAGAGCAGTAATTCAATTAGTAAATAATGTATTAATCAAGGCAAGATGTCTGCTTATGATTTGAATAAACATTCGGGGCAGGTGCTGCATTATCATTGCTAAGATCTAGACTCAGCCTTGAGCCTCCGTCATCATCCCTAGAGTAATATCCATAATCAGTAGGCCAACCAAATTCTTTTTTCACCTTATTATCAGGATGTGCTTTACGAAGATTTTGGAGATCCTGAATATGTGGCGATATTTTCCTAGCTATATCTTTACAATATTCAATAACCTGATAGGCATCATAGTATGCCCAGTTTTCGTTATTATCCAATCCGTGGCCTTGAGTTGGATGTAGGGTAATTCCACGGTTTTCATCGTATAAGATTGGTCGATTAAACGTTAATCCACTTGCTTTTATTGTATTCTTCATATGCCCCCAATATTTGGCCACTGACACATTAGGGCTGGTAATCACAGTAAAGATAACTTCTTTCGGTTGTATTGAAAGTTCCTTACCCGGTCTACCATCATTCAAAGTGGCTGACAGTTTAGTTTTTACACCCTTACCATCAGGATCAGTGATGTTGATAATTAAATCACCGTTCTGATCTGTATGCCCCGTATAAGTTCCTTTGCTACCTTTAAGAATTCCTTTATTATTAACAACTTCTAAATCTGCTGTTACTTTATCCGATTCTCCCTTGCGATTTTCTGCAGTCAGACTAATAGTAACAGGCACTCCGCCAATTGGTTTTCCTTCATTGGTAGTCTTAATTATCCACTGGATATTGTCTTGTTGTGCACCATCAAGCAGGTTCTCCTTGGCCATAAGTTTAACAACCGGGTTCCCACCAACGTTCACTTCAGGTTTACCCTCTTTATTCCAATCCTCCTCGAAGTTATCCGCAATCCCTTTCACCGTACCATCCTTGTTGCCCTCTAAATTATTGCCTTCATCTGCTTCTTGGCGTGTATCTCTGTTATATGACTTGCCACGCCCCAGTTTCGAACGGGCCTGTATCGCAATCTGGATGACTCGGCCACTATCTTCCGGTTTCAAACGGTATCCCGGGATGGTATTGGTGTTATTTGGCGGGACAATATGATCCTTATCATCACTACTAAATTGTTCCACCAGAAACTCGGGGGACTTATCGTAATCAGGGTCTCCTGCGGGATATTTGATACCCCATAAAAAGAGGGAGTTATCTTCGTCATGTCCGCCTCTATCCTCAAATTTATACGTTGCGGTCAGTTCCTCATTAACGGCTAACTTACCGTGGATCTTCAGATCTGCAATTCCGGGGCCCCGGGTTGGGTCAATAATCTGCCCTTTAGAATTACCGCCCTGAAGTTCATTACCTTCACTCTGACTGCTATTCTTCGAGATATCAGTACCCGGTTTGCTTCTGCCATTTTTGGGTGTCAAAACAATTTCCACAAATTTATTAATGTCTTTGTCACTCAGCTTATAAGATTCGACCTGACCTCCTTTACCATCGACAGTGCCTGTCGCTCCTTGTTCACCGATGTCTTCCGGCGTGCTGCCTATTGTTGCCACCCGCCTCCAGATGTAGGTAGTTTTATCTTCCACGTAACCGTTATTGGGCTCAAACTCATAAGTGGCTTTCAGGGTTGAGCCTACAGACCGGTATCCGTGTAAGACCACATTCTTAATGGAAGGAATGGCATTAGGATCAAGAATCGTCCCCGGCTTACCCCCTGTCGATTTCGTTTTATTATCGCCCTCGTCGGTCATGCCAATATCTACCGTTTTGGGTTCACCGGCTTCGTTGTTTCCGTTAACGGGCCTGACGGTAATCGCCACGGTTTTCCCTGCATCCGCTTGCTCCAGTGTTTTGGTCACCTTGCCTGTTTTGTCCTGAGCATTCTTGCCTTTGTCCGGTACGGGCAGGTAATCTGCTGCCGGAGTCCCCTTTTCATGCCAGGCAAACTGGGAGAGGTCGGTGGCGTCACCGCCATTACCGTTGAAGGTATATTCGGCTGTAAGCGGTTGATTGATTTCCAAATCGCCACTCAGGACAATTTTGTCGATACCGGGTTTAGCATCCGGGTCAGCCACGCCGCCCTTGCCATTACCGCCCGTAATGCCCCTGTTTGCTGTCGGGTCGGTGATATCGGTGGTCACCGGCGCTTTGGCCCGCAGGTTCGCCTCGTTAGCCGCCAGTATCGACACTTCCAGTACCTTACCGGCATCGCTGCGTTCAATAACATACTTCACTTTTTCATTATCCGCCGCCCCGGCGGTTACCCGGCCTTCCCCGTTTTTCTGCGTCAGTACCGGCTCTTTCACCCCGGCGGCCTCCGCCAGCGCCATCACCTGTTTCGCGGTAGTGCCTTTATCTCCCCAGACATAGAACGAACGGTCAGTCGTATTACCGCCTTTGTCTTCAAACTGATAGAGGGCATGCAGGGTTTCATTGATATGTAAAATGCCATTCAATTGCAGATTGTTCACGGCTGGCGCTTTGTTTTCATCAAACTCAATCACCGTTTCCTTCTTCATCTCCGTGCCATCCACGGTGGTGGTCAGCGTCCAGTTGCCGGTTTTCTGGCCTGCGGTGACCACGATTTCATACACCCCGTCCGACACTTCTTTAACATCACCGACTTGTGGATCTTTGCCTTCTCCCTGTAATTGACCCGCCGCATTGACCCTGATGCTGTCTTTGGCCCCCGTTACTGGTTTGCCCTGTTTATCTTTCAGCACCACTCGTAAGGTTTTGGTGGAGACGCCATCCGCTGCCAGCGCGTTACTGCCATCCGCCGGCTCAACGGTAGAGCCTTGGGTATCCAACACATCGGCCAGTGATTGCCCGAAGGTGAGGGTGGCAGGGCGTTTTAGCGGCTTACCGAACACCTCTGGCGTGAGTGTCCATTTGCCTTTTTTCGCGCCTGCTGTTACGGGGATTTCATAGGTGCCGCTGTCCGGTGGGACTTCCTTCGCTGTTCCGGTGGTCGGCATTTGCCCCTGACCGTACAGCTCATGGTTATCCGGGATCAGATTGATGCTGTTTTCCGCCCCGGTGATCGGGTTGCCGTCCTTGTCTTTCAGGTTCAGCTTAATCACCGTGCTATCCCCTTCATTCGGCAGTTCCCCTTTTTCGGGGATAAATTCCGATTTATCCGGGTCAATCAGCTCTGCTTTCGAAGAACCGAAGGTGATTTCTGTCGGGGTATTCAGAGGCTTACCGTCTATCTTGGTAGTGATTTTCCACTGGCCGGTTTTGTCGCCCGCTTTCACTTTGACCTTGTAAATACCGCTGTTTTCCGGCTCTTCCCAGACCTTATCAATAGTCGGTTTGTTTTTGCCGCCACCCGACAGCTTATCGCCATTGTCTTCGAATGTGATACTGTCCTTCGCGTTAGGAATGGGCTTGCCGGATTTGTCCTTAAGATGGAGCGTCATGACGGTACTGTCTTCATTGTTGGCCGCCAGGACGTTCGTCGCCGGTGTAAACGTTGAACCGCCGGTATCGACAATGTCCGTCAGCGACTGCCCAAAGGTAATGATGGCCGGTTTCAGCGTTTTGCCTTCCACCGCCGGGGTGATTTTCCATGTCCCTTTTTTCTTGCCTGCCGTCACTTTGGCCTTATAAATACCGCTGCCCAGCGGATCTTCTCTGACCGTGCCCAATGAGGGAGTGGGGTTCTGGCCGTACAATTCACTTTTATCATCGGTCAGCGTGATTTTATCCGCAGCTCCCGTGATGGGGTTGCCGTCCTTGTCTTTCAGGTTCAGGACGATGTCTGTACTGTCGCCTTCCTGATTCAGGTTGCCATTTTCCGGCTTAAATTCGGTCTTGTCGGTATCGATCATCTCGGATAATGACGAGCCAAAATCAATCACAGTCGGGGTTAATTCATGCCCGTCAATGGTCGGGGTGATTTTCCATTTGCCGTGCTTGGTGCCGGCGGTGGCAGGAACTTCATAAATGCCGCTACCTTCCGGAACTTCCTTGACTTCCGTACCCAGCACCGGATCTTTACCGTCACCGGTCAGTTGGGCTTTATCCTCGGTCAGTTTGATATTGTTGGCTACGCCGGTCACTGGCTTGCCGTCTTTGTCGGTCAGTTTCAGGCGGATAACTGTTTGGGTTTTGCCGTCCGCCACCATCGATTTCTCGGCGGGTTCAAAGCCGGAACCGCCGGGATTGATAGCAGAAGAAACCACCTGTATCAGGGTTTCCATCCGCTCAGAGGCATTGCCTTGAGTGTCATAGGCGATGCCGGACAGAGTGTAGGTGTTGTTGCCCTTGTCATGGAACGGTGGCAGAGTCAGCAGGTAACGGGTGCCCCCGTGAACCGGCTCTGCCGCCAGATTTTCTGTCTGTGCCGGCGCATTCACGCTTTCGAGTTTACCGCCCCCCGCCACCAGACTGGCGGTATCCCAAACGATCTCTTTCAGTCCATGTTGGGCGCTGACATTGACATTCAGCGGGATCACCGCGCCGCCGCGCCCGTTAATCCGGTTTTCCATCATCAGACGGATCAGATTTTTCTTACGGTATTCCAGTACAATCTGGTTATTACGCTCCACCAAATCATAACGTCCACCTTGCAGGCTGCGTTTAAAGGCTACTGCATCCGGATCAACCTGTTTTGACCACGGGGTGCCGATTTCATAATTCAACCCCAGATTAAACAGGGTTTCACCGCCGCCGGAGGTACTCTGTCGGCGATCCAAACCCAGCGTCACCAGCGGAATAGGGGTATAGCTGGCGCCTAGGGTAAAGGCGGCCGGATCTTTCTGCCGGCGCTCTTCACTCAGCAAACCGACTTCATCACCAAAGTACTGCTCATAGATTAATTTGCCGCCCAACTGTGGATAGGAAGGCACATAACCTTCGGCACGCAGGTCAAAACCATTGGCCGGCCGTTCTTCGTAGTCTTTCAGTTTCTTACCGTCTTTCCAGCCGCTGGCGCGGAAATAGCCGTTTGCCCCGAATTTCATAAAATCACGGGCGTATTCAGCGCCGAGGCCAAAGCGGGTATGGTCGCGGGTAATGTCGTGGTCAAGGAAAGCGTTATAGCCAAACATCCCGGTATCAAAGAAATGACGCTGACCCAGCCCGAAGTTGGCCGTGGTGCGGCTGTCAATATGGCGCAGGCCGAACTGGGTAAAGGCCATCTGTTTTTCGGTGTCATAGAGCGGTAACAACATGTCGAACTGACTGCCGTCTAAGCGCCCCCGGTCATCCACATTGGCTTGTAACTTAACCGTCCCGTAGCGTTGCAGCCAGTTCTGCACGGTCTGATTGGCTTCACTCATTGCCATACCGCGTAACTGACTTTTGGCACTGTCCAGCACATTACCACCTTTCAGCATTCCTGCCGCGCGGGAAGCCGTACTGGCCAGCCAGCGTTCGGGATTATTTTCAGTATGGCTTACCGGAGATTCGGCTGCGGCGGCTTGTGTCAGACTCTCAGCCAGTAAATGACCGGACTGAGATTTAGGCACGTCAATTTCATCTCCTGCGCTCAGAGCAGTAAAGGGCTTGTGGAAGGTACGAAGTTGGTTGAGTTTTTTCAATTCCGTTACGGTCAGGCCATGACGCTTGGCGACGGATTTAATACTTTCGCCCGCGGCCAGCCGGTAAGATTCAGTCTGCAAGGTATGTGGACGGATCGCCTGTGAATGTCCGGGGGTTTTGTCGGCGGCCACGGCGGGCGTGAAAACGCCGACCACCGGAAATGCAATCTGGGCAAAGATATTCACCCAAGCGACCTGCCTGAGCCGTTGTTGTGTTGTCCACTGCTTGCTTTGTTTTTTAAGCATATTCAATCAACCTTCAGAATCAACATTATCCTCATCAGACGGGGGCTAACCCGCTGATGCCATTGACTCATCCTGGAGTGCTGTTGCTATCCTCATATAAGTTGACAATTAGTACCAAACTGTCAACTAAGGATTTTTTATCTGAAAATGAGGAAATTGCAGAAAAACAAACCAGCTAAAGTTAACATTTTGGATGATACGTCTTTCGAATTTGAACAAAGTACAGGATTAGAAAATTACCTAGGAAGATCAGTAAAAAAAGCCGTGAACAACGCGGGGGGAGTACTCTCAGGAGAGGGATTTATTTATGGTTTACTATCAATAAACTAGCGTAATTTTTGCGGGGGAGGAAAAAATTAACTACGTTTAAAACAAGCCAATTTAAGT
>NZ_JAQRFO010000129.1:0-824 GCF_028598775.1 Xenorhabdus aichiensis | reverse complement strand
TGCGGTTTTTTCGTAACGGGTTACGATACGCCGATTTCCTTTAAGAAAACCGAAACAGCGTTCGACAACATTGCGGTCACGATAAGCCTGTTCATCAAATTGCGTACGACCATCAGCACTGCCTTTTTCATTGATTTTATAAGGAATAACGCTCTTTATCCTCAATTTACGCAGATAACCGCGGAGTTTTCCGCCCGAATAGCCTTTATCTGCCAGCACGGCTTTGCCGCGTCGTTTCATGAAACCATTTTTGCGCTGTATGCCAATGCCGTCGAGTAAAGGGATGGCAGATTGACTTTCGTGGGCTTGCCCCGCCGTCAAAATCAGGTTGAGGGGAAAACCCTTTCCATCGGTTGCCAGGTGGATTTTGGTGCCATAACCACCGCGTGAGCGACCCAGCGCATGATCGTCAGCGATATCGGGATGTTTTTTTTCGCCCCAGCGGCATCTTTACTGGCGCGAATATTACTGCCATCCAGACAAATTTCAGACCAGTCAATCAAACCTTTTTCATCCAGAATGGACAGTAACCGGTTAAATATCTTGTTGATAATGCCTGATTTTGACCAGCGATTAAATCGGTTATAAACCGTTTTCCAGGGACCATAGCGTTCCGGTAAATCGCGCCATGGCGCCCCTGAGCATAGCACCCAGAACATCCCATTCATCACACGACGATGTTCAACATGTGGACGTCCTGCTCGCTTTGAATGAATAGGGGGCAGGCAAGGTTCTATCAATATCCATGCCTCATCAGGAATGTCGTAACGTGCCATCATCTTTTTCCCGTATTGAAAACAGTTCAGATGATAATACTATCAATT
>NZ_JAQRFO010000128.1:0-859 GCF_028598775.1 Xenorhabdus aichiensis | reverse complement strand
TTCTGCCGGTGCGTCACCTTGATCTCGATAGCCCCATCCGGCAGCACCTTATCATCGACATACACTAACTCATTACCATTGACGTCACGGGGAACACTGATACCGCCATGAACTCCCCATGCCCCATCAGCGTTATAGCCAAGGATACCGGATAGTTTGTAGTGACCAAGACCGAGTTTGGTGACTGTGGCACCTTCGGATTCGTCGTTGGTTTCGAATTGACCCTCGGGGTAGATTTGGATGATGGGAGAGGATTTCTTGACATAACCACTGCCGTCAACGGTGGTATTACCTGTGGTCAAGACAGTGTGATCCATCCAGCTATTACCACCAGAAAATCTAACAATTCTCATGGCATTCTCGCCAAAGTTAGGGAATACCAGATACTGTTGGTTTCCATCATTCCAACGCAATTTTATGAATGACCCCCACACCTCATTTTTGTGTGAGTCCGGTGAGTAGCCATAAAATCCGCTGGGCTGATTTCCGCCGACATCCCAAAGATAGCCAGCAATTTTGTTAGACAAATTATTAGAGCCAATACCATAATCACCAACTTTCAGCGCTTCCCCCAAACCAAGGTTTTTCACAAACTCCGGTTTATTCGGAATGTCTGCCCCGTTCTGGCTCTTCTCCAGCTTCCCTTCCACTGCCGCCTGTAATGCCCGGATGGAGTCCAGCGTGACTTTCTGGCCGCTCGGCATCTCCACGTCAACCTTGCCATTTTCACTCATCCATCGATCCATATTTTGCAGGAACAGGATAATAGCGGCGTTAATGGCACACATATGCCGGACACCATCGGAAACCGTATCCGGGACGGTGGTTGAAATGACATATTTTGCCTTGTTAAGATTGA
>NZ_JAQRFO010000127.1:0-960 GCF_028598775.1 Xenorhabdus aichiensis | reverse complement strand
GCATGGATAAATACACCAGCCCTACCGCGTATGCGTGGGGCACCTTTACAGCTATTTTCGGTGCCTGGTCATTAAACGATTGGGCGATTGTCGTCGGTATTATCTGCACGGTCGGTACATTCGCCGTGAACTGGTACTACAAGCACCGGGAGCTCAACAGACGTGAAAAAGACGAGTAAGTTAACGGCGGCTGTTATCGGTCTGGTGCTTTCCGGTGCGGGTGCCACGGCAATATTGTCTCAGTTTCTGGATGAGAAAGAAGGCAATCGACTGTCTGCCTATCGTGATGCTGGTGGAGTCTGGACTATCTGTCGTGGGGTGACTCGCATTGATGGCGTTCCCGTTCGGCAAGGTATGAAGTTAACATCGAATCAGTGCCAAGACCTCAACGCCAAAGAAGCAGAACAGGCCATCGCATGGGTAAAGCGCAATGTCAAAGTGTTACTGACTGAACCCCAGATAGCAGGTATTGCCAGTTTCTGCCCGTACAACATTGGCCCCGGTAAATGCTTCTCTTCCACGTTCTACCGTAAGTTGAATGCCGGAGACAAGAAAGGGGCCTGTGCCGAAATCAAGCGTTGGATTTTTGACGGTGGCCGAGATTGCCGACAGACCAAAGGCCAGACTAATGGCTGTTACGGTCAAGTTGAGCGACGTGCTCAAGAGTCAGAATTAACGTGCTGGGGGTTGAGCGATGAGTAATTATTGTCAATTGGTGCGATGTAATAACTGTCATCGAATACACCCTTGGGCACCATTTGGTGCTGGATTTGAAAATCTTCATCATCATGATCGTTTTTGTAAACGCTGTGGCGAATTTGCAGGTTATTACGATTCAGTGGAAACGTGGATCTCTATTGTCAAATGGTGGAACCCTCGGACATGGGGTCGTGGGCATTGGGTGAAGAAAGAATGAAGCTCACACTAACCCACTACACGATCATTGTTCTGTTTGTTACC
>NZ_JAQRFO010000126.1:0-968 GCF_028598775.1 Xenorhabdus aichiensis | reverse complement strand
GTCCGTACAACTGGCGTAATCATGGCCCTTCGGGGCCATTGTTTCTCTGTGGAGGAGTCCATGACGAAAGATGAACTGATTGCCCGTCTCCGCTCGCTGGGTGAACAACTGAACCGTGATGTCAGCCTGACGGGGACGAAAGAAGAACTGGCGCTCCGTGTGGCAGAGCTGAAAGAGGAGCTTGATGACACGGATGAAACTGCCGGTCAGGACACCCCTCTCAGCCGGGAAAATGTGCTGACCGGACATGAAAATGAGGTGGGATCAGCGCAGCCGGATACCGTGATTCTGGATACGTCTGAACTGGTCACGGTCGTGGCACTGGTGAAGCTGCATACTGATGCACTTCACGCCACGCGGGATGAACCTGTGGCATTTGTGCTGCCGGGAACGGCGTTTCGTGTCTCTGCCGGTGTGGCAGCCGAAATGACAGAGCGCGGCCTGGCCAGAATGCAATAACGGGAGGCGCTGTGGCTGATTTCGATAACCTGTTCGATGCTGCCATTGCCCGCGCCGATGAAACGATACGCGGGTACATGGGAACGTCAGCCACCATTACATCCGGTGAGCAGTCAGGTGCGGTGATACGTGGTGTTTTTGATGACCCTGAAAATATCAGCTATGCCGGACAGGGCGTGCGCGTTGAAGGCTCCAGCCCGTCCCTGTTTGTCCGGACTGATGAGGTGCGGCAGCTGCGGCGTGGAGACACGCTGACCATCGGTGAGGAAAATTTCTGGGTAGATCGGGTTTCGCCGGATGATGGCGGAAGTTGTCATCTCTGGCTTGGACGGGGCGTACCGCCTGCCGTTAACCGTCGCCGCTGAAAGGGGGATGTATGGCCATAAAAGGTCTTGAGCAGGCCGTTGAAAACCTCAGCCGTATCAGCAAAACGGCGGTGCCTGGTGCCGCCGCAATGGCCATTAACCGCGTTGCTTCATCCGCGATATCGCAGTCGGCGTCACAGGTTG
>NZ_JAQRFO010000125.1:0-1002 GCF_028598775.1 Xenorhabdus aichiensis | reverse complement strand
GTGTAGTGATTGCTGGCTGCTCCGTTGCTGGCTGAGTTATTATATTGCCACGGGGGATCAGCTAATATCAGACTGTATTTTTGTTCCATTTCTCCGCCTATCCCGCTCATAATCCTCTCCGCACTCCCGACTACAGAATGCACCGTGTGTTGCTGGCTCCGTCTCACACCATCGGCACATCCCGTTGATGCTGGTTAGTGGTGGTAGTCGGTTCTGGAGCGCATGAGATATATTCAGCTCATTTAAATCATTCGCTGCGTCGATAATATCCATGATGTCCTCCTATCAATAAACAGTGATATATTGCCCGCAATCATTGCAGCAATATTCGTTAATATAACGCCCATCCTCCCCCCAATCATTAGAACCGCATCTACAGCGCAGAATGCAGATATGTTTCTCAGGAATGGTTATTTGGGGGAATTTTTCAATTGACATCTCATTATCAAAATGATAGCCATTGACTTTTATTTTATTTGTATTTCCGTTTCTGGTTACATAACAAAAATATACGTCGCTAGTGATTTTCATTGCAGTTGATTGGCATAAATCTGAATTAGTGGTCATCATTCCTCCGTGTTGCTGAAAATATTGGTTCGAATTCTATTTCAATATTAAATGTTCCGATTGACTCACCATCATCAAATACAGTTATTTCAATAGGCCGTCCCATTCCCTCCCAGCCATCATGCTCGCTCCAATAATCCTCAGCGCATTCCTCTGCTAAATATTTAGGATACGAGCGATCCCATTCTGGGTTTTCCAATGTGTATCTATCCGTTGGGTCATCTAAAACATTATTTCCAGTTACTGCATACTCGATTGGCATTATTTAAACTCCCTGCATATATTCGCTGCTTTATTACACATATCAGTATCAAACCAGCCGAAGTGGCAGCGGTTGGAACTAATTCCCAGCCGCCACGCTAACCATCTGTACGCATCCGTGCGTTCCCAGTTCCTGAATGCCCGCATCTGCTCAAATTTCTCTTTGCCATTCCG
>NZ_JAQRFO010000124.1:0-1025 GCF_028598775.1 Xenorhabdus aichiensis | reverse complement strand
TGAACAAGGCCGCACCGAAGCAGCCTTGAATTTGAACTAGTCGGTCAGACCGACAGGTTGAGTTATCTAGGGGGATCGAGGTGCTGCTCATATCACCCAAAAACCAATATAACGTATTGATTTAACATTGATATAGGGTGATGTCCGACCATGATCGGAATTGAGTTGTAAACCCAAGGTTGACTACGGGTAGATAGCACAAAGCCCCGCGAGTGCGAGGCCTTGATATTCAGATAAGACCACCTAAGAAACACTTACGGCAATCTTACCCTATAATTGTTGTCCATTTGGTCATTAATGTCAACACGTTCTATGCAACTTTTTTAATTTTCTCTACACGTTTCCGTTTTTTAAACGCATTTTGCAGAGGTTGATACAACAGGTAGATACTGGCGCTTAAAATATCATCCACTTCACGGCGACAAGTTCTGTGAGACGGCTTTTTCAGCCGCCCCCCTGAGCGAGTCATCATTTTGCGTGGATTTGCGACTCGGTGATAGTAAGATGCAATCGACAGTTTTGACGCACCGTGAGCGTAGTAACTCAGCAAAATACCGTAGGCTTTTTGGTCAATGCACATGACGGAATCAACGACCTGAGAAATCAACATTCCATCATCATCATTGCATATAGGCCTATCGCCACCTTTGCGGGGTTCTACGCTCACCATGAACTTATAAATCAGGTTCATCTGGCTCTTATCAATCATGTCACTGTAAACCCATGCCCCCCATAAATTTAACCATCGCTCAATCCAATTTTGTTGCTCTGTAGTGAGCTGTTTTTCCCTAATGCTACTCATCTCACCTCCGGCAATACTGTGTGAACCCTGTCGTGGCGGGTCGAATACATCACGCAATTTGTTTGGATCTTCCGTTCCTCCCTGATAACCATCTCCCCATTGGGTTTTTGTATGACGCAACAATGATGATGATCAGATTTGATTTTCATCCAGCGAGCCTCTTCTACTGCGGAGGGTAGGTCGGTGAAGATCATGCTGCCTCCTGTCTCAACTCCCTGAGTTT
>NZ_JAQRFO010000123.1:0-1041 GCF_028598775.1 Xenorhabdus aichiensis | reverse complement strand
CAACATCGTTATAAACGAAGTAAATGAGTGGGTATTCCTTTAAATAACTCATTTGGTGTTTTGTAATCTCGTGTTTTACGAGGGCGATTATTCAATCGGTTTGCCACAAGGTTAACCTCTCGCTCTGATACCTTATTAAAATCGGTTCCTTTGGGAAAGTAATTTCTGATTAATCCATTCGTATTCTCATTTATCCCTCTTTCCCAAGGGGAATACGGGTGAGCAAAATAAATTTTTGTCTCTAAATTTTTACTGATAAATTCGTGTTCGGCAAATTCGAGGCCGTTATCAAAAGTCATTGTTTTAACTTTATGTTTTATCAATGATAAGTGTCTTGTTACCGCTTTTGCGACACCTTCTGCTGTTTTATCTTCAAGTTTAATGATGAGAGTAAATAACGATTTTCGTTCAACTAAGGTCAATAATGCACTTTTATGATCTTTGCCAACGAGAGTATCTCCTTCCCAATCACCAATACGCTGCTTTTTATCAACCCATTTTGGGCGCTTTTCAATGCTGACTCTGTTTTTGATTTTTCCTCTTCGTTCATAACTTCCATAGCGTTTACGATACGGTTTTTTAGCAATCCTAAAATGCTGCCATAAATCACCCCCATTAAGCTTATCCTTATAAATCAATCGATAAACTGTTTCATGATGCAAAGATATTATCTTTTCCCTTTTGAGATAACCGACTGTTTGTTCAGGGCTTAAATCTTGCCAAATTAGCTGCTTAATCAACTTTGTGATCTCTGGTGTAACTTTGACTGCTTTTACAGCAGTATAGCGGCGCTCTGAGGCTTTAAGCTGAGCCTGTTTAGGACAGTATTTCTGTGCTTCCCGGTTTCGTCTCAATTCTCGGCTAATCGTTGATGGGGCTCGATTGAGCGACGTGGCAATAAAGCGTTGTGTAAAACCGGCTTCTTTTAAACTGAAAATCTGATATCTTTCTATTTCGGTCAGTTGTGTATAGGCCATAGTGCATTTTCCTTTGGCGAGAAAGATGCCTACTATAGCAACTGACCGCCTTTTTCAGAAATTG
>NZ_JAQRFO010000122.1:0-1067 GCF_028598775.1 Xenorhabdus aichiensis | reverse complement strand
GATGCTTGATTTTTTATTTGTATCAGATCATGATCGCGCCCATGAAAATTAATCTGACAGATGCCCAAAAAGAAGCCCTCGAATTGATGCATGATACGACTCGCGATGGACGAGTACGTGACCGCATCAAGGCCGTGCTTTTGGCCTCAGAAGGCTGGACTGCCCAGATGATTGCCCAGGCTTTGCGGATCCATGAAAGTACGGTGAGTCGCCATCTGAAAGATTACTTCTCTGAGGAAAAACTCGCCCCTGAAAATGGGGGCTCTGAAAGCCGTTTGTCTGCCGAACAAACGACAGAATTAGTGGAGTATCTGATGGCAAATTTGATGCACACTACCGCACAAATTATGGCCTATGTTCGGGCACGATGGCAGGTGACTTTCACTGTTGCAGGAATGACGAAATGGCTTCACCGTCAGGGTTTCAGCTACAAGAAGCCAATGGGTGCCCCGCATAAATTTGATGCGGATAAACAGCAACAGTTTATTGAAACCTACAACGCGCTGAAAGAAGAATGTGGCCAGAATACGCCTATTTTGTTTATTGATGCGGTTCACCCGACCCTGTCCACAAAATTAAGCTATGGCTGGATGAAGAGCGGGCGGAAGCACGTCAAAGTGGTTGAAACCACGGGCAGTCGTACTCGACTCAACATCATGGGTGCCCTTAATTTACAACGGATTGAAGAGACTATTGTTCGTGAATATCCGACGATTAACGCGAAAAATGTCGTCCTTTTTTTCGGTTCAATCCGGGAAACCTACCCCCTTTCGCAAAAAATCCACCTTATTCTGGATGGTGCGGGTTATCACCGTTCCGAAGTCGTTCAATTTTTTGCCGAGGTTTTGAATATTGAGTTGCACTACCTGCCGCCTTACAGCCCTAACCTCAACCCGATTGAGCGATTATGGAAGTATGTGAATGAGCAGGTACGAAACAATGTCTATTTTCCGGATACGAAAACATTCCGTGAAACGCTGCGTCACTTTTTTCATGTCACATTGCCAGAAAAAGCGAAAGAACTCACCCCTCGGTTGACTGATAACTTCCAGATTTTAAAACCCGCC
>NZ_JAQRFO010000121.1:0-1113 GCF_028598775.1 Xenorhabdus aichiensis | reverse complement strand
GATACACCCCCTTTTTTCATTTTCTGCTGTTGCTGCAATGAGGCTGATTCCATGAAAACTTGCACACACTTAATCAACTGCCACATAAACTGACAGCAATGGTTCCGCGTTACCGTTTCATGTAGAGATTGCCATAGGCGTTCAATTTTATTCAGCCAAGGTGAGTAGGCTGGTAAAAATAAGAGATTAAATTTAGAATTTCTGGCCAGCCAATCCATGACTTTCCGGCTTTTATGAATGCCATAATTATCTAGGATTAGGGTGATTGTTTCTGCAGAGCTATATTGGCGGTTTATCTCATCTAACAGATTGATAAATAATTCAGAGTTTTTATGTAAGCCTCCGACATAAGTGATTTTCCCTGTCAGGGCGTTTAGACAACCCGCAAGATAATGTTTTTGGTTTTTCCCGGGTGTAACGATCCGTTTCTGTTGTCCCTTGAAATACCAGCCTGAACCGATTTTCGGATTAAAGTGAATATCGACTTCATCTTCATAAAAAACCGGATGTGGCTCTGAGGAATTGGACAAGGCTTCCGTGATTTTTGCCATTTTCTCATCGTACTCGGGGTCAGGTAATTTCAAGGTGGGAGCGGCTCTCCTCCAAACGATACCCGCCTGGCATAAATAACGATAAAAGGTGCTTTTCGAGAATTTCACTTTTATCAGTTCTTTGATTTGAATGATAAAAAGCTCCAAACTCCAGCGAGAACGCAGGTAGCCAAATTGTTGTGGTGAATGTTGGACCAAAAAAGACAGCAAAGGGAATAGTGACGTTAAATTCCATGTTGCGGGTCTGCCAGCGGGCAGGCTTTTGAGTCCTTCTAATCCATATAACGTCAACCAGTTTATCCAACGATTGACCGAAGAGCGCGCTGCACAAAGGGTTCTGGCGACATAAGAGACGGACATCCCCTGATGGAGCATCAACAAGGCCATCAGTCTGCGTGCATAATTTTTATCTCGGGTTGTTTGGATAATTTTTTTCATCTGGCGACGTTCATTTCGGGATATGGGTGCTATGATCGGCATAACTCAGTCCGGTTAGTGATTTGTTTTGATTTGGCGATTAATCAGATCGCGAAAATCGGACTGAGTTCCCTTCAAGTGATCT
>NZ_JAQRFO010000120.1:0-1140 GCF_028598775.1 Xenorhabdus aichiensis | reverse complement strand
TTAAAAGTAATCAGTTGATACTTAAGGTATATTGTTAGATCAGCCAAACATTAATCAACCGAAGTGATGGCTGATTAGCTTCGGTATGAGGATTAGAAATGTCTTATCAACCAATTGACTTGGTAATTTTAGCTAGAAAAATTGAAGCGCTTCAATCCGCTTTATCCATCACGTTGGCGGCATTGTCTACAGCTATGCCCTCAGTTAAAGATGACGTGATAGTAAATCTTGAACAGTTTGCAGATAAACACCAAGACCCAACAGTGAAACAAGCCCACACAGAATTAGCCAATAGGGTTAAAGGGTTAAACGTGACCATAGAATAATTGCTTTAAGATTTACTAATTATTGCATGTTTAATTACAGCAGAATCTATCTTTAGAGCATTAATCTCACAGCTCGTTGCCCTTTGAACATCAGCGAGCTGTTTTTCCAACTCTGTGACTCGTCTTTCAAGCTGTACCGCTCTATCATCGGTAGCGGAAATTTTTAAATCCTTCATCGTCTTCTCAGCAAAAGCCACTGCTCTGTCATTAAACGCTTTCAAGGTGACTTCATCCGTTACAAAGTCTTCTGAATAATCAAATGACACTTTCAAACTATGCACGTCACTGATACCGGCAACAACAACTTTAGCTGTCAGAGTATTGATAATACACGCTCTAACATTACCCTTACCCTCTTCCGTCAGCTTTAGCTTAGCTTTGTCAACCCGGTTAGATTTCTGTGGCATGGAGACTTCGATATTCATCATTCACCTCACGAGTGAGTTAATAGGATGCCGATCGCAATAGGAGATACCGAGGTACTGAGAATGATTGCGGCGGCAAATTAGGTAATAAGCAATATCGAGCGCCCAGAGATAGACGCTCTGTATTGGTTACTGTATGGGGCCAGCTACAAATCGACCTCGACATACCGTGCGAACAGTGTCACCCGTCAGAGTGGTAATGTAGGCTTGGTCTGTTTTTTTGATGTCGTGATTAATCAGATTGCCGTTCTGGCTATGCTCGACACGGGCAATAACGCCTTCAAGTTGGGCAGCATCATTCGGGTAAAACTCCAGACGGTACATATTCCCCAATATCCATGACTCTTCTACTGAACGACCGTTTCTTTCTGTGATTAGCTTTAATGCGT